>CANETM010000076.1 GCA_947441205.1 Bacteroidota bacterium
CTTGGTTGTTTTTTTGTTTAGTTGTTTGGGCAATAAGGCAATTGCTCAATAATAATAAACTAATAAAAGGAAGTCGGAAAAGGTTTTTCATAATAGTAGATATATCCTTAAAATTACAAATTTCTCACTAGCATTCCATTATAATTTATCTTATATAAAATGGATTTAGTAAATTTATAGATAAAGTACATTTTATGAAAAAATATCAATTTCTCCTTTGCTTATTAATTAGTCAAATAACATTCGCACAAAATGCTGATTACATTCTTAGAAATGGAAAAGTGATGGATGGGACTGGCAATCATTGGCAAATAAAGGATGTTGCGATTAGTAATAATAAAATAGTAGCCATTGGTCATTTAAATAAATGGAAAGGCACTAAAGAAATAAATGCAACTGGCTTAATTATTGCACCCGGCTTTATTGACGTACACACACATATTGAAGGAGACGAAATAAAAAATCCCTTAGCAAGTAATTTTATTTATGATGGAGTAACCACCGTTGTTACAGGGAATTGTGGTTCATCGGCAAATGACATGAATATTTATTTTAACTACATCGATTCATTAGGCATTTCCATCAATGTAGCAGCGTTAATGGGGCATAATAATATTCGAAAACAAGTAATGGGAACTGCTAATCGACATGCAACTGAACAAGAATTACAACAAATGGAATTGATTACTGCAAAAGCAATGAAAGATGGTGCTGTGGGTATGTCAACTGGTTTAATCTATATTCCAGGTACCTATGCACCAACTAGTGAAATTGTTAGATTAGCCAAAGTCGTTGGTGAAAATGGTGGTGTTTACGCTTCTCATATTCGTAATGAGGAAGATAAAGTTGCAGAAGCCGTTAAGGAAGCAATTAGTATAGGTAAAGAAGCAAATTTACCAGTTGAAATTTCTCATTTCAAAGTAAATGCACAAAATAATTGGGGAAGAAGTAAGGAAACAATTGCACTTGTCGAAAATGCAAGAAAGCAAGGGATTGATGTAACCATTGACCAATATCCATACACAGCAAGTAGTACAAACCTGGGAATTCTCTTACCTGACTGGGTTTTAGCCGATGGACAAGACTCCATTTTAGCAAGGTTAAAAAATCCTATCATCAGATCAAAAGTAAAAGCACATAGTATAGACATTATCAATAGACGTGGTTTAAAACATTTTGATTATGCATTTGTTGCCAACTTTAAAGCTGATACTAGTTATAATGGAAAAAATATCCGTCAAATAAATTTATTAAGAGGTAAAAAAGATATTGCAAAAGACGAAGCTGAAACCATTATTCAAATGATGGAATTGGGTGGTGCACAAATGGTTTATCATGGCATGCAGGACAAGGATGTAAAAAATATTATGGCCTACTCTTTTAATATGGCAGCAAGTGATGCAGGTATTACTGTTGTTGGTGTTAGCAGGCCTCATCCAAGAGCATATGGGACCAATGCAAGGGTATTGGGAAAGTATGTTAGAGAAGAAAAAGTAATGAGTTTCGAAGAAGCCATCAGAAGAATGAGTTCACTACCTGCTGATAAATTTAATATCAAACAAAGAGGTTTATTGAAAGAGGGCTTTTTCGCAGATATCGTTGTATTTGATGAAAAGGAAGTAATTGATATGGCTACCTTTGAAAATCCTCATCAATTTTCGAAAGGATTCAAATATGTGTTTGTTAATGGTGCATTAACTGTTGAAAATGGTATTCATAATGGTGTTAGAAAAGGAATAGCAATTAGAAATAAAAACTAACTTCATTATAAATTAATGAATATGAAAAGTACAATTTCAATTATAAAATTTAGCATCATTAGCTTTAGCATATTACTGGGAATGCAAGCTTCTGCACAGCAACTTAATTTGGATGTACGAGATTTTAATGGCAACATGCAAGTGTTTGATCCTGCCAATCCAAGTAAAAGTAAGCAAAGTAATGTCGGCTATGCAGAAGTGGAAGGAACTGCTTATTGGAGTGAACAGTGGAATCCTGCCATTATCTATTTTAGTAATGGTTCAAAAGCAAAAATCAATCAAGCAAAATTGAATTTATATAACGATGAAATTCATTATTTAAGTGGAGATGGCACTGAGCTAGCTGTATATAATCAAGATGTCACTAGACTGGTATTTGTAAATAAAAGTAATTTAACACAGCCTATAGCTAGTTTTACTAAACTTACAAATCATTTAACCAATAAAGGAACAGCCTATTATAGAGTTTTGAATGCAGGTGATTTTCAATTAATCCTTTTGCAAAAGCAGATGGTTAAAACAAGCCCATATGATCCCATACAAGGAAAAAGTTTAAGTAGCTTTTACACCACTAGGTCATATGCAATATATAATAATGGAAAAGTTAACCCATGCCGCGATTTAGATCGACAATCTATTTTAGCTGTCCTACCCTCTAATTCAGCAATTGATACTTGGTTAAAAGAAAACAAAAATAAATTGAAATCGGAAAAAGAGGTAATCGCTTTTTTAGATTATTTCAATACACTTAAGCCAACCGAATAGTTTTAGGCTTGTATTAATTTAGCAATACTAAATGCAGCAGCAGCCGCAATTGCACCAATAAACATAACCTTCACGCCACCCCACCAAGGATTAATACCTGTCATTTTACTTTTAAAGAATCCAAATATATATAAACATACAAGGGTGATCACGGCCGATATTTTTAAACCGTCAATTGAATTGCTTACAAAAAAGTAAGGCATTAGTGGAACCATTCCACCTATTACATAACTTACTCCAATATTAAAAGCACTTTTTCGAGCACGTTTCGGATCAGGCTCTTCTAATCCTAATTCAAATTTCATCATAAACTCAACCCAACGCTTGTTGTCTTTAATAATTTCTTGGGTTGCTTCCTCAGCAGTTTCCTTTGTTAAGCCCCATCCTAAAAAAACATCACGCACTTCTTGAATCTCTCGCTCTCTTTTGTGTTCCAACTCCCAATACTCCTTTTTTAATTCACTATTATAATGGTCTATTTCTGTTTTTCCTGCTAAATAACCTCCTAAGCCCATGGCAATAGAGCCTGCGGCCACTTCGGCAATACCGGCTATCCAAATTAAATTTACATGATCCCCTACGGCTCCACTTAATCCTGCTGCTAATGCAAATGGTACCGTTAAACCATCACTCATACCAATAACAATATCAGTTAATATGTCACTGCTTTGCATGTGTTCTTCAAGGTGTAGGTGTAAATCGCTCATGTGTTATAGAATTATTTTCATTTGTAATGGCATACTATCAAATGTAAACAAAATTGAATAAATTTAATAACCATAAAACTAATCTTAATCATCCTCTAAAATGATCTTAAATGGAAAATAGAAATAATTCAAGGCGAAAATTTTTAAAAAATACTGCAACCATTTTTGCAGGTTTTTCAATTGTACCAAGACATGTGTTAGGTAAAGGATTTTTAGCACCAAGTGATCAACTCACAAAAGGAATTATTGGTGTAGGTGGGATGGGCCGTGGACATATACCCTATGCCGGCACTAGGGTTGTTGCTATTTGTGATATTGATAAAAATCATTTAACTGAGGTAGCAGATTCAATTGGGGGTGGTGTAAAAACTTTTCACGATCATCGTGAACTCATTAACTTACCAGAAGTTGACATTGTTCATATTGCTACACCGCCTCATTGGCATGGGATTATGGCAGTTGACGCGGCAAAAGCAGGTAAAGATATTTGGTGTGAGAAACCAATGACTCGAACCATTGGTGAGGGAAAAATAGTGAGAGAAGCAGTTGCACAATATGGTCGTATGTTTAGATTAAACACTTGGTTCCGTTTTGAAGATAATTTTTACGGAATGAACACTACAGTAAGACCCATTAAAAAATTAGTGGAAAGTGGTTTATTGGGATGGCCATTAACCGTAACCGTTAGTAAAACAACTGGATTTGATTGGAAGTTTTATTGGGTAGGAAAAACTAATTTACAACCACAAGCTGTACCGGAACATTTAGATTATGATCGTTGGCTAGGACCCGCGCCATATAAGCCATACAACGCACATCGAACACATCAAACATTTAGAGGTTATTGGGATTATGATGGTGGAGGATTAGGCGATATGGGTCAACATTATTTAGATCCCATTCAATATTTTTTAGGAAAGGATGAAACCAGTCCCATAAAAGTAGAAGTGGACGCTGAGCAACAACACCCAGACGCATGTGGTACATTCAGAAAAATAACTTACACCTATGCAGATGGTTGTAAAATTATTTTAGATGGTGAAGCAAAGGATCCTGATGCTGCATACATCGAAGGTCCCAATGGAAAATTATTTGCAGGATTCAAAAGTACGATACCTAATTTAAAAGAGAAATTAGCTTTAATGCCTGATCCGGCACCTCAGGTTACTAATTTTTTAGATAGCGTTAAGTATCGAACTCCATTTGCACTCAATGAAAAAAATGGATTTAAATCTTGTACATTAATCAATATGGGAAAGATTGCTCTACAGTTAGGACGCACCCTGAACTTTGATCCCAATAAAGAAGAGTTCATTAACGACACTGAGGCAAATTATTTAATTAATCCACCAATGCGTGGACCATGGACCATTTAAATATTAAAGAATAAAATTTAAATACAAAATTACAAGATGAAAAAATATATTTTACCAATTCTTTTAATAGTAGTTTCTTTTTTAAGTAGCAATGGGAATGTGCTCGCTCAATCTACACTTACTCCTGAAGCAGTAATTAATTCATTTCCTTATCAACAATCCAATCAGGCAAGAGATGCCTTAAACTCAATGGGGCAATGGAAAACTGCTGATTGGAAAATATTTTTTGTTTGGATTGAAGATACAAGTCAACAAACAAAAGCTACTTATGCTTTACACGCTTATGTAAATAAAGTAGCATTGGAGGAAAACAAAAAAGTTGAATTTATTAAATTGTTAACTAAACAATCAAGAAAAGCCAAATCGGAATATGCTAAAATTTTATTTACCGAAGAATTGAAATTATTAAGCAAGGAGGACTACGTTAATAATAGACTCCAATTAGCGCAACCTAAATGGGAGGAAGGACCTAGCAAGGCATTTACTATAAATCCAAACCTAGTGCAACGTTTATTGTATTTGCAAAAACAACTTGAAAAACCAACTAACCCAGTTCAAAAGAAAAATATCATTTGGGAAGCAAGTAAAATTCCAGGATTTAGTAGTTTCATGTTTGTTGCACAATTTTTGAATGATGAAGTACTTAACACAAGCGCAGCACAGGTATTAACTAAGCTAGCACTAAATGATGCAAACATTAGAGGATCCGAGGTTCGTTCAATTTTAGAAAAATCATTGACACTACTACATGGTGAAGACAGTTCTATTTTAGTACCTGCACTAAAAGCACATCTTAAAAAAATGCCTTATGATTTTGGATTTGTTTCCTTATTTAATGGAAAGGATTTATCTGGCTGGAAAGGATTAGTAACCAACCCTATTGCTAGAGCCAATATGAATGATTCTGCATTACAGTCAGCACAAATAAAGGCGAATATAAAAATGAAGGAGGATTGGGAAGTAAAAGATGGTCTATTAAATTATACTGGAAACTTACGAGGTGAAAATTTAGCGACTGACAAACAATACGGAGATATAGAAATGTATATTGATTGGCGCATTCAAGAAAAAGGAGATGCAGGTATTTATTTAAGAGGAACACCACAGGTACAAATTTGGGATACAAGTCGACGAGAAGTTGGCGCACAAGTGGGTAGTGGCGGACTTTATAATAATCAAAAAAATGTAAGTAAACCATTAGTAGTTGCCGATAATCAAGTGGGGGAATGGAATACATTTCACATTATCATGAAAGGCGATAAGGTTACAGTTTATTTAAATGGAATTTTAGTTACTGATAATACACCGCTTGAAAATTTTTGGAATCGTAAACTTCCCTTGTTTGCTAAAGAGCAAATTGAATTACAAGCACATGGAACTTTTGTTTCTTACCGAAATATATATTTGAGAGAGTTGCCAACAACTGAATCAGTAAAGTTAAATGAGCAAGAAATAAAAGACGGATTTAATTTATTATTTGATGGCACGCATATTAATCAATGGACAGGTAACAAAACTGGATATTTAATTCAAGAAGGTGCATTGGTTGTTAGTCCAGAAAATGGATCGGGTGGTAATTTATATACTAGCGAAGAGTATAGTGATTTTATTTATCGTTTCGATTTTCAATTAACACCTGGCGCTAATAATGGTATTGGCCTGCATGCGCCACTTGAAGGGGATGCTGCATATGTTGGAATGGAAATTCAAGTTTTAGATAGCGAACATCCTAAGTATGCCGAATTGCAACCTTATCAATATCACGGCTCCGTATATGGTGTTATGCCCGCTAAAAGAGGCTATTTAAAACCAACAGGCGAATGGAATAATGAGGAAATAACGGTGAAAGGAACCACTATTAAAGTGACTTTGAATGGAAATGTAATTGTAGAAGGTGATTATGCATTGGCTTCCAAAAATGGAACCATCGATCACTTATC
Source organism: Bacteroidota bacterium (assembly GCA_947441205.1). GTDB lineage: Bacteria > Bacteroidota > Bacteroidia > Chitinophagales > Chitinophagaceae > Sediminibacterium. The sequence continues at coordinate 6,549 of CANETM010000076.1, forward strand.
ACATCCGGGTTTATTAAATAAAACCGGACATATTGGTTTTTTAGGACATGGCGATATTGTTAGGTATAAAAATATGCGTATCAAAAGAATTTGATAATGATATAAATATTTTCAAACTACTTAAATATAAGCTTGATAAATATTGCATACATAAAAAAAGCCCTTCCAATTGGAAGGGCTTTTTAATTATAGTAAGTATTTAAATACTAGTTAAACAAGTATCTAACACCTAATTGAATTTGGTAGCGAGATCCTAAACTTGGACTTGGTCTGTAAGCTCTTGAGAATGGAATTCTATTAATACCATCCAAGTAAGGGAATGTATACACTGGTGTTTTACCATCTGTATCAATTCTTTGGAATACCAACGGAGTTGTTGTTGTTGGAATATAGAATACACCCCAATCTTTATTCAACAAGTTAGTAAAGTTGTAGATATCAGCAGTGAAACGGAATGTGTGCTTATTCTTACCTACGGTTATTTTAACATCTTGTGTGAAGTTTAAATCTAATTTATGTGTCCAAGGTAATACATAGCCATTTCTTTCTGCAAATTGACCACGACGACTATTTAAATACGGGTTGTTGCGAATAAAGTTATCCAATTGGTTCCACAATTCAGTTTGATTACGCGTATCGGCTACTCCACTTACTGCAGAAGCATTTACTAATTTAATTTGAGATGGGTCCTTAGGAACAAACATTAAATCGTTGTTTGAGTTACCATCACCATTTAAACTTTCTTGTGCACTTGATGCAGTTGCTACTAAATAAGAAGTAGCAAAGTTAGGAGCTCCTTCATATACTAAACCAACTGAAGTAGTTTGATCTTTGAAGAATTCTTTCTTGTATACAACACTTGCAATAATTCTGTGTGGTATATAGTTATTTGAGTTTCCAAATTCAAATTCATTTGGATTTGCAGAAGTCGCTTTAGAACCCCAC
>CANETM010000077.1 GCA_947441205.1 Bacteroidota bacterium
AAAGTATTTATTTAGTTCCCCAGCGATAACCTTTTGCATTAAGTCCTGCAAGGTCTAAAATACGGTGCACCACCGTATAGGCGACTTCTTCAATGGTTTGAGGTTTGCTGTAGTAACTAGGAGTGGCTGGACAAATAATACCACCAGCCAAGGTTATGGTTTCCATATTTTTGATATGGATTAAGTTATAGGGAGTTTCGCGTGCTACTAATATTAATTTTCGACTTTCTTTTAAAATCACATCCGCAGCCCTTGTACTTAAGTCATCACTTACGCCGCTTGCAATTCGACCTAGCATTCCCATACTGCAGGGAACAGCAATCATAATATTATATTGAGCCGATCCTGATGCAAAGGGAGCGTTAAAATCGTTTTTATCGTAAAAATTAAATGGGTATTTTAAATAGTCCTTATTATCTAATTCAGTTTCCCATACTATTTTGGCATTATCACTCATAACGACACCTACCGCCTCATATTGGTCCTTTATTTGCACCAAACTATCTAATAAACACTTGGCGTATATGGCACCGCTAGCACCCGTAATGGAAACGATAATTTTATTCATAACAGTATAACAAAATTAGGGAGGAATTGTTGTTATTTCGTCTTGTACATCTTCTCGTAATACTCCTCAGCCATTCTATTACTATCAAATTGGATACGAACATCATTCATACCATTAATTCAAATTGTACGCCATTTGTCAGGATGATTATAGTAAGTTGGGATAATTTCTTCCTCTAAAATCTTATATAACTGTTCTAAATCATAATCGTCTTGTTCCTGAGTGCTCATGTTATCATAATCAGCTTTAGGCACCACATAACCATTATGAGCATGTTTTATGAATTCTGGTATCCAGCCATCGTCAGTTGAGAAGTTAACAGCTCCATTCATAGCGGCTGTCATACCCGATGTACCTGAAGCTTCTCTTGGTACACGTGGGTTATTCAACCAAACGTCTGATGCTTGCTTTAAACTTTTACTTAAACCCAATTCGTAACCAATTAACACAGCCACATTATCGTAGTTTTTACTTAAATGAACTAAGTTGTTGAATTGCGAAATTGCTGGATAGTCAACAGGGTACGGCTTACCTGCAAAAATTATTTGAACCGGTTGTTGAAGATTATTAAGAATTTGTTCAAATCGTCTTAAATCCCATGAAAGGAAATCGGCACGTTTGTAACCTGCAAAGCGTCTTGCCCATACAATGGTTAATACATTAGGGTCAAATACCTTGCCGGTTTGATCGGCTACTATTTCAAATGCTCGCTTTTTTAAATATAATTTACGGTCATCAAAACCTGCACTGTCTTTTGCCTCAGCAAAAGCATATAATTTTTTATCCGCCCAATATTTCCAGTTTTGGGCATTGGTAATATGATCAATTGGACAAATACCTTCATATTTACCCCACATTTCACGACTAACATGTCCGTGCAATTCTGATACACCATTTGCTTTTCTTGCAAACCTCAATGCTGCAAGGGAATGATTAAATTGATCGTCTTGGATACCTGTTAATTTTCTTACCTCATCAATGGTTAAACCACAGAAATAACCCATTTTGTGACATAAGTAAATATCATGTTTTTCATTACCTGCTTCCTCTGGCGTATGGGTTGTAAATACTAATCGCTTTCTAACTTCTTCAAGTGATTTGTATTTATGTAAAAGGTAAAATGCACTTGAAAATCCGTGTGCTTCATTTAAGTGATATACTTCTGGTTCAAAATTTAATTCATCAATTAATTTAGCACCACCCACACCTAATAAAATGAATTGAGCAACTTTTGTTGCAACATTGGCATCATATAAACGGTGCGTGATAGTTTGAGAAACATAATCGTTTTCAGGTAAGTCGGTACTTAGTAAAAACAAAGGAGCACTATTGAAAATCGTTGGCGCTAAATAAAAAGCTTTCACCCAAACTGGATGATCATGAATCATAATTTGGAACTTGATATTAGTATCTTCCAAAAAGCTATATATTTTTTCCATGAAAGTTACCTGCAAAGTTTGATCCTGATTCCTTGCTTGATCATAGTAACCATATTTCCAGAGTATTCCAACACCAATTAAATTTTGCTTTAATTCATATGCGCTTCTTAAATGTGATCCGGCTAAAAAACCTAGTCCACCGCTGTAAATTTTCAAGGGCTGGTGGATTGCAAATTCCATAGAAAAGTAGGCTGCCTTTTTCTTAAATTTTTCATTAATGTCGAATGGCACCTGGTAATTTCTAAAACTCATAGTAATAGGGCGTTTGATTATTTGCGTGCAATATAATGGTATTTACCTAAAATGTAAATAATACACATTGATGTGTGAATAACAATCGTTTGCAACCCGTAATTGTGGATTATTTTTTCTTTTTTGACTTCTTAATTTTGTCAAATTTGTCATTAAAATAGCATTTCATCCCTCTGTGATTGCCGCAATTACCTTCTTCCTTAATTGCTATAATGTTCCCTGTAATAGAAAAATGAACTATACAAGGATCACCTTTTTCAGTATAGGTGGCCGAATTATTAGTAAAGTTTAAAATACCTTTTAGTTCACCTACACATGAGCCATTTCTTTTTTCAAAGTGTATAAAAAATTGGTATTTATTAGCTGCGCCATTGTCCCTGAGTGCAATAAAATTTTTCGCATCTCTTCCATAATTTCCACTGTACATATTTTTACTTTGAATAGTATCAATTGGGTTAATGACTACTTTATTCTTTGGTGTTTTATTGCTATCGAAATATATTAATCTAAAATTACTGTCTGAATAAGCCCATGCATTTTTTTCATATGTTGAAACACCTTCTGAAGTAATTACATTTTCTTCAACTAAAAAGGAAGGTTCTCGATTGATATTTAATTTTTTCTCATATTTCGTTGAATTTTTATTTTCATCTAAAAATTCTGTAATATTTTGGAAATCTAAATATTTGTTTTTCTTGTTAAAAACCAACGCAACAATTTCATTTTTTTTAGGGTACTTAATATTTAAAAGTAAATAGTATTCAGCCTCTTGCTCGATTCTTATTAAGGGGTGAATGATTGCTTTATTTTTATTGCCTGTAGAAATGAATTGACCAATAATGCTATCTGGAACAAATTGAGCCAATGCCTTTCTTTGAATTACAATGGTATCTAAAACATTATTTAAGCTTGTGTCTGAAATAGTAACAGGAAGCGCAGTATTTTTAAAAATCTTGTTAAAATCGTTAATTTTTATAGGGGTATTACCTGATAAATCGGTCTTTTTTTCACCACATGAAAAAACAAGCAGTCCTAAGAAAATAAAATACCATTTACGCATTCCGTAGTTTTTGATAAAATTAGACTAACAAACTGAGTTTCGCAAATGCATTTATGATTAAATTTACAATTCATGAAGCCTAATAAATCACTAGATACGTTGAATGAATCAGTCTCCGTCGAGCAAAAGGTTGGATGGAGGAAATTCATGGCATTTATTGGCCCTGCTTATTTAGTAAGTGTAGGCTATATGGATCCAGGTAATTGGGCCACTGATTTGGCAGGGGGCGCGGCATTTGGATATCAACTAATTTGGATTCTTTTACTTAGTAATTTAATGGCCGTTTTATTACAAAGTTTAAGTGCACGCTTGGGCATTGTGCGCAGGTTGGACTTAGCACAAGTTAATAGGGAAACCTATCCGCCTGCGGTTAACTTGTCGCTTTATATATTAGCTGAGTTGGCGATAGCTGCTACTGATTTAGCCGAAGTATTAGGTATGGCCATTGGAATTAAGTTATTAACTGGACTTCCCATGATGTATGGAACCATGATAACGGTGACGGATACTTTTTTGTTTTTATATTTACAACGTTACGGTATTCGTAAAATGGAAGCCTTTATTATTATATTAGTAGCTACTATTGGGTTTAGTTTTTTTATACAATTGTTTATTGCTAAGCCCGACTTGTCTTACGCTATACAAGGATTTATACCTTCTAAATTATCACCTGAAGCATTATATATCGCAGTTGGTATTATAGGTGCAACAGTTATGCCGCATAATTTATATTTACACTCGGCACTGGTTCAAACGCGAAAAATAAATCGAACTTCTGAAGGAATTAAAAAATCTATTTTTTATAATTTTATTGATAGTACTGTAGCATTGAATGCAGCCTTTTTTGTGAATGCTGCTATATTAATTTTAGCGGCCACTGCTTTTTATGCAACAGGACACAAAGAGGTTGCAAAAATTGAAGAAGCACATGCGTTGTTGGCACCTTTATTAGGTTCAAAATTAGCTCCCATTTTATTTGCTATCGCATTAATTGCTGCTGGTCAAAGTTCAACAGTGACAGGCACCTTAGCGGGACAAATTGTGATGGAGGGTTATTTGAAACTAAGGCTAAATCCCTGGATTAGACGTTTGCTAACGCGATTGGTAGCCATCACTCCAGCCGTTTTAGTGATTGGTATTTTAGGAGAAGGAAGGGTAGATGCTTTACTTATTTTTAGTCAAGTAATTTTAAGTCTCCAATTGGGTTATGCAGTGATTCCACTTATTCATTTTGTAAGTGATAAAAACACAATGGGTGAGTTTGCAATAGGGTGGAAAATCAAAATTTTATCCTGGATAGTTGCTTCTATATTGGTGTACTTGAATGGGAATTTAGTTTATGATTTTGCAGCTGCTTTTTTTGCACAATCCGATCATTTGTTATTAAAAGTAGGATTAATTATTTTACTTATTTTCTTTGCAAGTTTATTGCTTTTTATAACTATTTATCCATTTGTTAAAAAGGTACGTGTAATTGAAGAATCTGATTACCATGGTGATGCCGTTGAGTTGGATTGGACACAGTCGACACCGATTCATAGAATTGCCATTGCTGTTGATTTTTCAAACACCGATAAAAAATTAATTAATACGGCCATTCATCATGCTTTTCAAAACAAAACAACGATAAATGATGCGACTGAATTTATTTTAATTCATGTTGTGGAAAGTGTAACTGCCAATTACTTATTAGAAGCAAGCGATGATATAGAATCAAGAAAAGATCAAGAACGTTTAGATGGTTATGTTAAAGCAATAATTGCCAAGGGTTATAAAGCTAGTACGGCATTAGGTTATCAAAATAGAGTAAAAGAAATAGTTAGAATTGTGCAAGAAAAAGACGCACAATTGTTAGTAATGGGAGCGCATAATCACCAAGGTTGGAAAGACTATTTATTTGGTGAAACAATCGAGTCGGTGCGTCATAAAGTAAGTATTCCTGTTTTAATCGTTAATCACTAATTAATTGTGTTTTTAGGGACTATTATCTTCAATTTTTATTTACATTTTGTACATTTGCGTACAAAATCTTAAAGCTATGGGACAAAAAATTAAAGTTGCTAATCCAGTGGTTGAATTGGATGGTGATGAAATGACTAGAATTATTTGGAAGTTTATTAAAGACAAATTGATTTTGCCTTATTTAGACATTGATATTAAATACTACGATTTAGGAATGGAGTATCGTGATGAAACAAACGATCAAGTTACCATCGATGCTGCAAATGCTATTAAGCAATATGGAGTTGGTATCAAATGCGCAACCATCACTCCTGATGAACAAAGAGTTGAAGAGTTCAAGTTAAAGCAAATGTGGAAAAGCCCTAATGGAACAATCCGTAATATTTTAGATGGTACGGTTTTCCGTGAGCCTATCGTTTGTAAAAACGTCCCTCGTTTGGTACCAAACTGGACAGCTCCAATTTGTATTGGACGTCACGCCTTTGGTGATCAATACCGTGCAACTGACTTTGTAACAAAAGGAAAAGGTAAATTAACAGTGAAGTTTGAAGGCGAGGACGGAACAGCTCAAGAATTTGAAGTGTTTAATTTTAAAGGAGATGGCGTTGCAATGGCTATGTACAATACTGACGAAAGTATTTTTGGATTTGCAAGAGCATGTTTTAATCAAGCCCTTGCTAAAAAATGGCCTTTGTATTTATCTACTAAAAACACCATTTTGAAAAAGTATGATGGTCGTTTCAAAGATATTTTTGAAGAAGTATATCAAAATGAATTTAAAGCTAAGTATGCCGAAGCAGGTATCACTTATGAGCACCGTTTGATTGATGACATGGTTGCTAGTGCTTTAAAGTGGAATGGTAATTTCGTATGGGCTTGTAAAAACTATGATGGTGATGTACAGTCTGATACAGTTGCACAAGGTTTTGGCTCATTAGGTTTAATGACTTCTACTTTAATTACTCCAGACGGTAAAGTAATGGAAGCAGAAGCAGCACACGGAACAGTAACACGTCACTTCCGTGAGCACCAAAAAGGAAACAGAACATCAACTAATCCAATTGCATCCATTTTTGCATGGACAAGAGGTTTAGAATTTAGAGGTCAATTGGATAATAACCAGGAGTTAATTCGTTTCTCTAAAGCTTTAGAAGAAGTTTGTGTAGAAACAGTTGAATCAGGTATTATGACTAAGGATTTAGCAGTTTGCGTTCATGGAAACAAAGTTAAACATGGTGAACACTATGTTTATACGGAAGAGTTCTTGGATGCTTTGGACGCAAATCTTCAAAAGAAACTTGCTTAAAGAATTTAGCAAGTTTGCTTTTTGAATCTCTAATGATTTTATTTATTTTGAAAAATAAATTGGAAAAAAAGCTTGCTTAAGAAAAATTGCAGCATAAAGAAAGGCCACTCATTTGAGTGGCCTTTCTTTTATGGCTATGGTTTAATATTTAAAACCGTAAACAAATTATTTTTTACATTCAGCTGTACATTTATGACCTTTTTCACCATGGCTAGCAACATGACCAGCTCCGTCCTTATGACAAGCCTTATTGCATTTGTGTGCAGCAGCTTCTTTTTTGCATTCAGCACATTTTGATTTGTCTTTACATTTGCCATCGCAATTAGCCATTGCAGATAAACTTAAAGCAAGACCTAAGAATAAGATTGATATTTTTTTCATATTTGTATTTTTAGAATATAAAATTAAGGAAAAAATGGTTAATTTATGATGACTTGTATCATTTTAATACCTCCAATACAGGTGTCCCGATACTGCCACTTGGCATTTGAATGCCTAAAAGGGTAGAAATGGTTGGTGCAATATCAGTCATATAAGTAGGCTTATTTACTACTCCGTGTTTAATGCCGTTTCCCACTATTAGGAATGGAATATGAGCGTCATAGTTATATAATACGCCGTGACTAGTGCCTGTAGGATAGCCGTCAACTACACCTGACTTTGTTAAAATCATCAAATCACCTCCACGTTGGGCATTGTAACCGTTTACTATTTTCTCTCTTGCACTTTGAGGTAATGGCGCATATGCTGCTTTTCGGCTTTCGACTACTTGAAGTACTTGTGGCTTTTTCTCTAAAAAGTTGGTTATTAATGCAGTCAATTTTTCACTGCCAATTTGCAAACTATCCAATAAAGGATGATTAAAATAGATATTGTATTC
>CANETM010000078.1 GCA_947441205.1 Bacteroidota bacterium
ATGGACAAAGTGGGTACTACTATCTGGGCTAAAATGACTTCTAAAAATATTGGAAAGCCATTAGCTATTGTACTTGATAACATTGTTTATTCTGCACCAAACGTGAATGATGCAATTACTACCGGTAATTCATCCATCTCTGGAAACTATACTTTGAAAACTGCACAAGATTTAGCTGAAATATTAGAAAGCGGTAAATTACCTGCACCTGCTAAAATTGTTCAAGAACAACAAGTTGGTCCAACTTTAGGTAAAGCTTCTATTCAAGGTGGTTTAATGTCATTTGGACTTGCGTTTTTAGTGATTTTCGCTTTAATGCTTGTATACTTCAATACGGGTGGATGGGTTGCTAATATTGCCTTAATATTAAACTTGCTATTCACAATTGGTATTTTAAGTGCGTTAGGTTTCACATTAACAGCTCCTGGTATTGCTGGTTTAGTATTAACAGTTGGTATGGCTGTGGATACCAACGTAATTATTTTTGAAAGAATTAAAGAGGAATTAACGAAAGGAAAAAGCTATCAAACAGCGGTATCCGATGGTTACAAACGTTCTATGTCTCCAGTATTGGATGCACACGTTACTACCCTTTTAACAGCTTGTATTTTAGCTTACTTCGGCTTAGGTCCAGTACTTGGATTCGCTACTACACAAATCATTGGTATCTTATTATCATTATTCTGTGGAATTTTAGTTTCACGTTTAATCACTGATATATATACAAGTAAAAATAGACACTTTGAATATTTTACAAAAGTTTCAAAATCTGTTTTCAAGCACGCTACATTCAAATTTATTGAATTCAGAAAGTATGCTTATATATTATCAGCAGTGGTATTAGTAATGGGTATTGCTTCCTTCTTCAACGGATTTGACCAAGGTGTTGAATTTGCAGGTGGTAGAAGTTATACTGTGAAATTCAAAAATGCAGTAAATATTGAAACCGTTCGTGAGGACTTGAAGAAAGTATTTGGTGAAGCACCAATCATTAAAACGGTAGATACTAAAAATCAAATTAATATCACTACTTCTTATAAAATTAAGGAGCAAGGCAATGATATTGATAATGAAGTTGAAAACTTACTATTCAAAGGATTAGAAAAACAATTACCAGCTGGAACATCTTATAAAGAGTTTGATACTCAATACAAGCAAAGTTCTCAAACGGTATTACCTACTATTTCTGATGACTTAAAAGCAGGTGCAACAAAAGCAACTATTTTTGCTTTAATTGCAATTTGTTTATACATCTTTATTCGTTTCCGTGACTGGAGATATTCTTTAGGAACAATTTTCTCATTGTTGCACGATGTATTTGTAACCTTGATTGTATTTAGTTTCTTAAGAAAAGTAGTACCCTTCCCATTAGAAATTGACCAGCATTTTATTGCTGCGATATTAACCGTAATTGGTTTCTCTATGAATGACACCGTAATTGTTTATGACCGTATTCGTGAGGATAGCCAAATAATGAAAGGCATTGACAATGCAACAATCATCAACAAAGCCATTAACCAAACTTTAAGCCGTACTGTAATGACATCATTAACAGTATTCATCGTAATCTTAATTTTGTTCATTTTTGGTGGTGAAGTAACAAGAGGATTTGCATTTGCAATGTTAATTGGTATCATTACTGGTACTTATTCTTCAATATTTGTTGCGGCACCAGTATTGGTTGATTTTGCAAAAAATAGACCATTAGGACAAGCTGAAACAAAAAAGAAATAATACTTAATAGATTATACAAAAAAAGGCCTCACTGATTAGTGAGGCCTTTTTTTGTATCCAACCTTTCATTATTATTAAAGTAAAAAATTATTGTAAAAAGATTTTGAAGTACAATCCAATAAAAAGGCCCCAGAAATCCGAGGCCAATAATTTAGTCAACTAATTCTGTAATGATTACACTGCGAAGCTGGTGCCACAACCACAGGTGCTAGAAGCATTAGGGTTGTTAAAGGTAAATCCACGGCTATTTAACCCACCCTGCCAATCTATATTCATCCCGTACAAATAAATTTGATGTGCTGGTTCCATACAACATGGTATGCCCTCGAAAACGAACTCTGAATCACCTTCTTTAGGTACATCAAAACCCAAAACATAGGTCATTCCTGAACACCCTCCTCCTTTTACACCCACCCTTAATTTTTGTTGTTGGTCAAAATCAGGCTCACTCATTAATCTAGTTAATTCAGCTACTGCACTTTCCGTGAAGTTAACTGGGGTCTTTAATAATGTCTCAGTTGCCATATAATAATTTGAGATACAAAATTACAACAAGTATGGGATATGATATCGTACTTAAATATCGAAAATAGGAAAATTAACAGTTTAGCAAATTGTATATTTTTCGTAAATTGTACTATGCAAGAACAAGTGAAAAAGACAGACAGTGGTATACCTATCAAAAAAGTATATACAAAGGCCGATTTACCTACTAATTTAGACGGCGAACAACTACCAGGTAACTTTCCTTTTACGCGAGGAGTGCAACCAGATATGTACTTGGGAAAGTTATGGACAATGAGGCAGTATGCTGGATTTTCAACTGCTGAAGAAAGTAATAAGCGTTATCATTTTTTATTGTCACAAGGCGTTATGGGTTTAAGTGTTGCATTTGATTTACCAACACAAATTGGATATGATCCCGATCATAGTTTATCGGATGGCGAAGTTGGTAAAGTGGGTGTATCCATATGTACGCTAGCTGATATGGAAACCTTATTTAATGATATACCATTGGATAAGATTAGCACTTCCATGACCATTAATTCAACAAGTTTTATTTTACTTGCCTTATATGTTGCTTTAGCCAAAAAAAGAGGAATTGATGTAAAGCAATTAACAGGAACTATTCAAAATGATATTTTAAAAGAATATGCTGCAAGAGGAACTTATATATACCCTCCTAAGCATTCCATGCGTATCATTACTGATATTTTTGAATGGTGTGGCACTAATTTACCCAAATGGAATAGCATTAGTATTTCAGGATATCATATTAGGGAAGCTGGAAGTACTGCAGTGCAAGAAGTAGCATTTACTTTAAGCAATGGTAAAGCATATGTGAAAGCGGCCATTGAAAAGGGATTAGATATTAATGTTTTTGGGAAAAGACTTTCATTCTTTTTTAATGCACACAATAATTTATTTGAAGAAGTTGCCAAATTTAGGGCAGCTCGAAAAATGTGGGCTGAAATAATGAAGGAATTAGGTGCTACCGATGAAAAAGCGTTGATGTTACGTTTTCATACACAAACTGGAGGCGCTACATTAACAGCACAGCAACCTCATAATAATATCAGCAGGGTTACTATTCAAACATTAGCTGCGGTATTAGGTGGCACACAAAGTTTGCATACAAACGGTTTTGATGAAGCCCTTGGTTTACCAACCGAAGAAGCGGCTAGTATAGCTTTAAGAACACAGCAAATAGTTGCTTTTGAAAGTGGCGTCACCGATACAGTCGATCCCTTAGCTGGAAGTTATTTTGTTGAAAATTTGACAAACCAAATTGAATTGGAAGCCAATAAACTTATTCAACAAATTGATCAAATGGGTGGAAGTGTAACGGCAATAGAAAATGGATTTATGCAAAACAAAATTGCAGATAGTGCTTATGCTTACCAAAAAAATATAGAGTCTGGAGAAAAGATAATTGTAGGTGTCAACAAATTCATTTCAGCTATTAAAAATCCAATCCCACTATTAAAAATAGACGAAAGCATCAGACAGGATCAAATAAACAAACTAAATAAAATAAAAGAATCAAGAAATCAAGCTAATGTCGATAAATGTTTATTAGCTATAAAACAATCAGCTAAAGGAACAGAAAATTTGATGCCATTTGTCATTGAAGCTGTAGAAAATTACTGCACCTTAGGTGAAATATCCGATACACTTCGCTCAGTATATGGCGAATACCAGGCATAACTCATAAACTTATATAACACACACTTAAATAACAATCCATGCGTAAATTACTACTTCTCTCCATCCTAGCATTCAGTTCCTTATCAATGAATGCTCAAGAACTTCCCAAAAATTATAATACTTTATTAAAAGAAGTAGAACCGCAATTAATTAATTGGAGAAGACATTTTCATGAATTTCCTGAACTTTCAAATAGAGAAGTTAATACTGGAAAATATATTGCAGATTTTTTAAAAACATTACCAAATGTTGAAGTAAGATATCCTGTAGCTAAAACAGGAGTTGTTGCTGTATTAAAAGGTGGCAAACCTGGTCCAGTTGTAGCATTAAGAGCTGACATTGATGCCTTACCTGTTTTTGAACGCACTCCTGTCCCATTTGCATCTAAAGTAACAACTGAATTTAACGGACAAAAAGTAAGTGTAAGCCATGCATGTGGTCATGATTCTCATACAGCCATGTTAATGGCAACAGCTAAAGTATTAAGTGCATTACAAAAGGATATGCCTGGTACAGTTGTGTTTTTGTTTCAACCAGCTGAGGAAGGAACACCTGGTACGGAAGAAGGTGGTGCTCCATTAATGATTAAAGAAGGTGCATTAGATAATCCAAAAGTAGAAGCAGTTTATGGTATACATATTTCATCACAAACACCAGTTGGTACCTTAAAGTATAAGTCAGGCGCATTTATGGCATCATCAGACTGGTTCACCATTAAAGTAAATGGAAAAGGTAGTCATGGATCACAACCTTGGGGTGGCGTTGACCCAATTGCAGCATCAGCTCAAATTATTGAAGGTTTGCAACATATAGTAAGTCGTCAAATGGATTTAACCAAAGCACCTTTAGTGATTACGGTAGGAACCATAAATGCTGGTGTAAGATCAAATATAATTCCTGAGACAGCTGATATGACGGGTACCATTAGAACCTTAGATAGTGATATGCAAAAAGAAGTTCATGAGCGTATTAAACATACGGTTAAAACAATTGCTGCAAGTTCAGGTGCAACTGCCGATGTTAATATCGAAACAAAAACATTAGTAACATATAATGATCCAGCATTGGTTAAAAAAACTTTGCCCTCTTTAATAAAAGCGGCTGGTGAAGAAAATGTATCTGAATCAACTTGGGTGACAGGTGCTGAAGATTTTTCATTTTATGCAGCTAAAGCACCTAGCTTTTTCTTTAATTTAGGTGCCCTTCCAAAAGGTACTGACCCAAGTAAAGCTGGTCCCCATCATACTCCAGATTTTTATTTAGATGAAACAGGTTTTATTATAGGGGTAAAAGCATTTACGCAATTGGTATTTGATAATGCTAAATCTAAATAAATATTCATCAATATCCTACTTGATACAATTCTACTTTTATAAATTCTTTTCAAAAGAAATAATTAGAAAGTAGTTATAAAAAATAAGGAGTCTCAAAAGGACTCCTTATTTTTATATTTATTTAGTATAATTTCTTGCTCCAAAAAGTAAGCTACCTATTCTGATCATATTGCTTCCTTTTGAAATAGCTAAGGCATAATCGGAACTCATACCCATACTTAAAATTTCAAACTGGCCATTGGGGAATGCAATTTTCGCTTTATCAAAGTAGTTTTTAAGTGTTGTAAACTCCTGACTTAATAGTTGTTGATTTTCTGAAAAACTTGCCATACCCATTAGACCTCTGATACGAACATGGCTATAATCAGCCACTCTCCCACTTAATAAAAGTTCGTGTAAAGCAGGCCCATCAAAACCAAACTTGGTTTCTTCAGTGGCAATATGAATTTGAAGCAAACAATCAATAATCCTATTTTGTTTTACCCCTTGTTTATTAATTTCTTGTAATAATTTTTCAGAATCCACACCATGAATTAAGTAAACAAACGGAGCAATATATTTTACTTTATTGGATTGTAAATGTCCTATAAAATGCCAGTTAATATCCAAAGGTAAACTTGCTTGCTTGTCAACTAATTCCTGTACATAATTTTCACCAAAATCACGATGACCTAATTCATATAAAGCTTGAATATCCTCATTGGGTTTTGTTTTACTAACCGCAATTAACTGAACTCCTTGATCTGTCAACTCCTTTATAATAGTAAGGTATTGTTGTGTATTTACGGCCATTTGTTGTTAAACTAATTTAATAATGCTTTAGTGCAAATTAACGCTTTATCGTGTAATACTACGACCAATGACTATTTTCTGTATCTCACTTGTACCTTCGTAAATTTGAGTAATTTTTGCATCACGCATTAATCTTTCAACATGAAACTCTTTTACAAAGCCATAACCTCCATGTATTTGAACAGCCTCAGTGGTCACCCACATGGCCGTATCACTAGCATATAGTTTTGCCATTGCAGCCGTAGTGGTATAATCCATATGATTGTCTTTTTCCCAAGCAGCTTTAAAACAAAGTAAACGTGCTGTTTCAATTTTAGTAGCCATTTCTGCTAATTTAAACTGAATCGCTTGGTGTTCATGAATTGGCTTACCAAATGATTTTCTTTGTTTACTATAAGCAAGTGCTAATTCGTAAGCTCCACTAGCAATCCCTAATGCTTGTGCAGCAATACCTATACGTCCACCATTTAAAGTTTTCATTGCGAAATTAAAACCAAATCCGTCGTCACCTATTCTATTTTCTTTAGGCACTTTAACATCCGAAAACGAAACTGCATGTGTATCACTACCCCTTATACCCAATTTATTTTCTTTAATACCTACACTAATTCCGGGTGTATCTTTTTCAATAATAAAAGCATTAATTCCTTTATGCCCTTTTGTATAATCAGTTTGTGCAATCACCAAATAAATGCTTGCAGTCGAACCATTGGTAATCCAATTTTTTACTCCATTAATAACATAGTGATCTCCATTATCTACGGCACTTGTATGTTGATGAGTCGCATCACTTCCAGCTTCAGGTTCGCTTAATAAAAAGGCGCCGATATGTAATTGACCATCCTTATTTCCTTGTGCTAAATGCGTTAGATATTTTTGTTTTTGTTGTTCTGTCCCATAATGTTCTAACCCCCAACAAACCAAACTATTATTGACACTCATCGCAACACTTATACTACTGTCCACTTTACTAATTTCCTCCATTGCTAATACATAGCTAATGGTATCCATGCCAGCACCTCCGTATGCTGAACTAGTCATCATACCTAAAAAACCTAAATTTGATAATTGTAATAGAATATCTTTTCCAACAATTTGTTTTTCATCCCTTTCAATTACACCAGGCAAACATTGTAATTGTGCAAATTCACGTGCAGCATTTTGAATCATTAACTGCTCGTCTGTTAATTTAAAATCCATACCAATA
>CANETM010000079.1 GCA_947441205.1 Bacteroidota bacterium
GTCTATTGGTAGTGTATACTGTACCTGTCCAATAATCCACGTTGTTATCACGAATGGTTGTAGAAATTGCTTTTTGCAATGCGAATGCTGGAAGTGCTGGAACTTCAGCTGGAAAATAGTCATTTGATGTTCCCTCGCCCCTTATAGCGGCAATGGGTAAAATTAAATCGCCAATCGTATTTCTTTTTTTCAATCCACCACATTTACCTAAAAACAAAACTGCCTCTGGTTGAATTGCAGTTAATAAGTCCATGATAGTGGCAGCGCCTGGACTCCCCATACCAAAATTAATGATGGTGATTCCATCAGCTGTTGCACACTGCATGGGTCTATCTTTTCCAATTACCTCAACCCCTTTCCAACTTGCGAACATATTTACATAGTTGCTAAAGTTGGTCAATAAAATATATTTTCCAAATTGATCCAAACTTGAACCTGTGTATCTAGGCAACCAGTTATTTACTATCTCTTCTTTTGTTTTCATAAGCATTTTTTTAACCTATACAAAATCTCTACTTATCTTTAACACAGGTTACTACTTAAAATTACAAATTTTATCGGACTTATAAATCATGGAAATAAATTACCCACAATACTCCTTTAAGATTCGCCCAAACGAAGCAGGGATTAAGGGTGATAAAGTAAAAGATCAAATATTCGATCCATTCAGAAAAAAATGGGTCATACTTACCCCTGAGGAGTGGGTACGACAAAACATATTACAATATATAAGTCAGGTTTGTCAATATCCTGCATCCCTAATTGCAGTTGAAAAGTCAATTCAACTGAGTGAACTGACTAAAAGGTTTGATATATTAATTTATAAAGACGATAAACCTTGGATGATTATTGAATGTAAAGAGGCAAATGTAGAAATCAACGATAAAACAATAGCGCAACTATATCAATACCAACAGGTATTAGAAGCACAATACTTAATAGCTAGCAATGGTCATGAAACGGTAGGTGCTCAAATAATAACGGGGAAACTGCATGCACTGCAAAATTTCCCCGTATACAAATAAGGATCTCCTAATTTTTTATTAGTGAAATCTATACAACATTTTCCTACTATGGGAAAATACCTAATTCAGCATATGAAGTACCTACTTTGTTAATTGCACAAACATAAGCTGCTGTTCGCATATCTGGTATTGAAGGATTTTCTTTCCATATTTCCATAATTTCTTTAGTTGCCGTTATCATAGTTTCTTCCAATCCGCTATGCACTAAATCAATTTCGTCAGGGCCATGCGCAATTATTAATTTTTCGGCAGTAGTTACTTGCTTGCCAGTTAAGTCTTCAATTTGTTTTAAAATTTGCATGTTGGCATTTTCAGTAAATCTTTTTTCCAAACGACCATAGCGAACGTGACTTAAGTTTTTTAACCACTCAAAATAGGAAACCGTTACACCACCGGCATTTAAATACATGTCTGGAATAACTAAAACTCCTTTCTTGGCAAAAATATCATCTGCTTCAGGTGTTAATGGACCATTCGCTGCTTCGCCAATTATTTTAGCTTTAATGCGTGGTGCATTATTACCATCAATTACATTTTCAAGTGCAGCTGGAATTAAAATATCACATTCCATTTCAAGGGCATCACTACTTTTTTCAATATTGGTAGCACCTGGAAAATTTAAAATGCTTCCTGTTGCTTTACGATGTTGAAATACATCCTCTTCGTTTAATCCATCTTTACAATAAATAGCACCTTCATATTCAGCAATGGCAATTACTTTAGCTCCATGCTCTCTAAAAAACTTTGCAGTATAATAGCCCACATTACCCAATCCTTGTACAACTATATTTTTATTTTCAATGCCTACAGTCAATCCAGCTTTGGCCATAACTTCAGGTATTAAACAAACTTCTCTAACACCATAAAATACGCCTAAGCCAGTTGCTTCTTTACGACCTCTTACACCACCTAATGAAATTGGTTTACCTGTTACACAACCTGCTGCATCAATCTCACCTGGCTTTAAGGACTGATAAGTATCAACAATCCAAGCCATTTCACGCTCACCTGTTCCATAATCAGGAGCAGGAACATCAATACCAGGACCAATAAAATTTTTCTTTACTAATTCTGAAGTATATCTTCTTGTTATCTTTTCTAATTCATATGGACTCAATGTTCTTGGACTTATTTTAATACCTCCCTTTGCGCCTCCAAAGGGTACATTAACAATGGCACACTTATAGGTCATTAATGCTGCTAAAGCCATTACCTCATCTTGATTCACTGCCATGCTAAAGCGTATACCGCCCTTACAAGGTGATTTATGTTGTGAGTGTTGAACACGATATGCCTCAATTACTTCGATACGTCCATCATCCATCTTTACAGGAAATTTCATACTGTAAACACTGTTACATGCCTTAATTTGTTCCAATATACCTGTTTCCCATTTTGTATAACTTGATGCTTTATCAAAACTTCTTTCGACACTTTGAAAAAAACTATATTCTTTTTCCGTTGACATACTATGATAATTTAAATGATTAGTTAATTATTTATTTTCTATTTGAGTAATTTTTCGGTCAATGCTTGCCACATAAATAAACAAGCCAATTAATATGATTGAAACAATGGTCATTACTAAAAATATTTTCCCATCTTGAACCATGAAGCTTTCTTTGTTGGCTACTTGTGTTTGTAATAAATTGAACATACGATAATTATTATTTTTTAATTTTTATTTTGAATTATAAAAGTCCTTCTTTTTTCAATTGCAATAATTGTAAACGAACTTTTAAGGTACTTATCCAAACACCTAATAAAGTCCAACCAATAACTGCTGGATAAAATACAGTCCGCATGCTTGCTGTCATATCTTTCCCGTTCATACCCGGATTACCTTCACTCCCCTGACCACCAGGATGTAATGATTCAGTAAGTCTTGGTAAAATCCAAAGTGTTGGAAACAACATGAAAAATGAAAATATATTATAAACTGCCGAAAGCCTAGCGCGTTTTTCCGTATCAATCAAACTACCACGTAAAACGAAGTAAGCAAAATAAATGAGCAAAGCTATAGCCGCACCATTTTGTTTTGGATCACCTACCCATGGACTTCCCCATTGATAATTTGCCCAAAAAGCACCAGTAATAATTCCCAAAGTTCCAAAAACTAATCCCATTGATGCATAAGCGTATGAATATACATCATGGATGATATTTCCTGATCGCAAATATTTTACAGCATAAACTAATGAAACGAATAATAATATCATCATCCCGAACCACATGGGAACATGGAAAAAAAAGTTACGAATAGACTCTTTCATTCGATCATCTAACTTGGGAATTTTTACTAAAAAGCCATAAGTACAAGTGTATAACAACAATACAAATGATAATACTTTCCACCATTTTGCTCTAAGCATAATTAATTGTTTTAAGCCATGTTTACGTTAAACTAACAATTGTTTGCAAAGTACTAAATTTTGGAAACAATATGCTGTTTTTATGTGTGAATCTTAGGTTAACAAAATTACTGCTAAAGTTGTACATTTGCCTCCATAATTTTCATGCCGTAACATGAAGCGAACTGCCCCGTAAGGCTGTAGTAAACTTAATGTGGCTATAACCAAAAAAATAGACACAAATGAAACTTTCACAATTCAGGTACGATCTTCCTTTAAACTTGATCGCACAGTATCCAACTAAACGTAGAGAAGACAGCAGATTGATGGTTGTTAACCGTCAAAATGGTCACATGGAAAATCGTCATTTCTCTGACTTATTAGAGTATTACGATGACAAGGATGTTTTTGTAGTAAACAATACAAAAGTATTTCCTGCAAGAATGTATGGCCGTAAAGAAAAAACAGGTGCAAAAATCGAAGTTTTCTTGTTAAGAGAATTAAACAAACCTAACCGTTTATGGGATGTAATTGTTGATCCCGCAAGAAAAATTCGTGTGGGTAACAAATTGTATTTTGGAGAAAATGAGGAATTAGTAGCTGAAGTAATTGACAACACCACTAGCCGTGGCCGTACCATTCGTTTTTTATGGGAAGGTGACGACGAAGGATTTAAAATAATGTTGGAATTTTTAGGAGAAACGCCTTTACCTAAATATATTAAGCGCAAACCAGACGAAGAAGATAAAGACAGATATCAAACTGTTTATGCTAAGCACGAAGGTGCTGTTGCTGCCCCTACTGCTGGTTTACACTTTAGCAAAGAATTAATTAAACGTGCCGAAATTATTGGTATCCGTTTTGCAGAAGTTACCTTACATACAGGCTTAAGTACATTCCGTCCGATTGAAGTGGAAGATTTAAGTAAGCATAAAATGGATGCTGAATATTTTAAAATTGATGAAGACGCTTGTCGCATTATTAATACAGCTAAAGAAAATGGTCGTCGCGTTTGTTCCATTGGAACAACTGGAATGCGTGCTATGGAAAGCAGTGTTACGGCCCAAAGATTATTAAAGCCAGCTGAAGGATGGACAAATCATTTCATTCACCCTCCATATAATTTTAACATTGCAGATAGCTTAGTAACTAACTTTCATTTACCAAAAACTAGTCTATTAATTATGACTTGCGCTTTCGCAGGTTATGAACTAGCTATGGAAGCATACAAAAAAGCAATTAAAGATAAATACCGTTTCTTCAGTTACGGAGATGCGCTATTATTTATTTAGATTTCAAAAACAGCTTCTTATATTTTATTAAGAAGCTGTTTTATGTATTTATTTAAAATTTTATTGAAAATAAATTTTAAATAAATAATACTTTTTAAGATTTTTAAAATTCTCCAAAAAAGAGCCCTGATATAGCTTCAGGGCTCTTTTTTATTGTGGCGAATCAAATATTTATGGATTTGGGAATTTAATTTCCTTATAACATAAATCTCATTTCCTCATTTCAAAAATGTGTTGCTCCATCCTATATTAGTTTTGGGGATGAAAAATGAGGTCATGATTAAGTGTTATGCAACTACGCTATTTATTTTACTATTTTTTCAACAAAACTTAGCACAAATAAAAATTAAAGATAGTAGTCAGTGGAATAATTTACCTGATTTAACCGTGGTAGGCCGAAATAGTAAAAGCGACTATCAGCAAATGCCTGAAATTGTTGGAACTAATATTTATGCTGGTAAGAAAAACGCTTTGATTGTACTTGATAATGTTCAAGGCAATGTTGTTAATAATACAATGAGGCAGGTTTTGGCAAAAGTTCCTGGAATACATATTTGGGAGAGTGATCCAAGTGGAATACAAATTGGTATTGCAACTAGAGGATTGAGTCCAAATAGAAGTTGGGAATTTAATGTAAGACAAAATGGGTACGATATTGCTGCTGATCCTTTTGGCTATCCAGAAGCATACTATAATCCACCATTACAAGCAGTACAAAGAATTGAAATTGTTAGAGGTCAAGGTGCATTACAGTATGGACCACAATTTGGGGGATTGATAAATTACATCATCAAAAATGGATCAGAAATTAATAAAGCATTTGAATTTGAGACTCAACAAAGTACTGGGTCATTTGGATTAAGAAATAACTTTACAGCTATTGGCGGAAAGAAAGGCAATATAAACTACTACGGTTTTTTTGACCAACGAGATGGAGATGGATGGAGAGAAAATAGTAATTATTTTACAAAAGCAGGCTTTGGGACCATTACATACCAATTAAATAAGGCATTCTCAATATCATTTGAGCTTATGCATTCTAGGATTAGAAGTCAACAACCCGGTGGATTAACCGACCAACAAATTTCAAATGATGCAAGACAAAGTTTAAGGCCTCGAAATTGGTTAGACGTTACATGGACTACCCCAGCCTTGATACTTAATTACCAAATAAATAATAATACAAGATGGAATACAAAGCTTTACGGGACCATTGGCGATCGAAATAGTGTTGGCTTTTTACTTCCCATAAATATAAAAGACAGTATCAATCAAACAACCTTACAATATAATAACAGGCTTGTAAATATAGATAGATACAGAAACGCAGGACTAGAAAGTAGAATCATCACAAATTATCAATTAGGCAAATTTAACAATACTATATCTGCAGGATTGAGATTATACACAGGTAGCACAAGTAGATTAGCAGATGGGAAAGGTAATACCAATTCAGATTATGATATTAGTATTGATGGAATTTTTCAAAGAGATATTAAATTTACATCCAACAATATTGCAGGTTTTATTGAAAATATTTTTAGAATAAATGATCGATTCTATATCATCCCAGGAATTAGATATGAATGGTTAGAAGGAGCAGCTGCTGGAAGAAACGGAATAATCAATGGCAGTCCAATTACATTACAAAACATTACTAGGAGTAGGTATTTTTTATTAAGTGGGATTGGCTCCGAATTTCATATAACAGCTCAAACTGAATTATACGCAAACATATCCCAAGCTTATAGGCCTATTCAATTTGCAAATTTACAAGCCCCTCCTACAACCGATATAGTTGATCCCAATTTAAAGGATGCAAAAGGATTTAACTTTGATTTTGGATACCGAGGTAAAATTCGAAACTTCTTTCAATTTGACATGAGTGTTTTTTACCTTCAATATAATAACCGAATTGGAACTATTACAACTTCAGATAATAATAGGTTGGTTACAAATGTTGGTGCTAGCAATAGTAAAGGCTTTGAAAGCTATGTTGAATTTAATCCAATTCGTGCGTTTACTAATAGTGAACAATTGGATTGTATCCTATTTTCATCATTTGCATATACCGATGCAAAATATAGTTCTAATTTTTTAAACGCAAATACAAAAGGAAAAAGGGTTGAAAATGCACCTTCAGAAATTTTTAGAGGAGGTATTAGTTTCGGAGTAAAACAATTACTTCTTTCCATTCAATTGAGCAAGGTGAGTGCCAGTTATAGTGATGCGAATAATACAATCAAACCAAGCTCAAATGGCAACATAGGTTTAATTCCAGCTTATACAGTCACTGATTTATTCGGTTCCTATAAATTTTCGAAATCAATACAAATCAAGACAGGCGTTAATAATGTATTTAATGCAATTTATTTTACACGCCGATCAGGAGGCTATCCAGGACCTGGCGCTTTACCTGCTGATGGCCAAAATTATTTTTTAACAATTGGTGTAAAGCTATAGGTTAAATAGTCCTTTATTCACCAACTGTAAGGTTTTAGTTTTATAATCACTTGGAATTAACAAAGTAATATTATGAGGGCTTCCAC
>CANETM010000080.1 GCA_947441205.1 Bacteroidota bacterium
ACACCATAAAAACCAATAATTGGATTGTTCACAGTTTTTCCAAAGTCATAAGTCAAAGTAGTAATTTGTCCTGGACTCATACAAGTAGTTGCATTTAATCCTGCTGTAACTGCTGGCAAATAATTACCAAATGAAGCAGCAGTAACACCATATGTTTGACCAACTATGTCAATTGTATTTCCAAAGGTTGGTTTGCACCAAGCGTTTTCAACTTCATCCAATATTCCATCATTGTCATCATCTAAATCCGCATAATCATTTACACCATCGCCATCTGTATCAGTACAAGTAAATGTTTTTGAACTGATATTATTGGTATAACTACATTCATTGATTCTTGTATTGGAAGTCCATGAACTTAAATTAAATGGTCGAGCCGTAATTCCTTTATCATTTACTACTGCATACACAATGGAGGTATTATAAACCAGCTTAATTGGAATAGAAATACTCGTTGAAGCACCAGTAGCAATGGAAGCAATTGTTTGATATGTAGCTACAATATTCGCGGCGCCTGTAGTTGGATTCGCATCATAAAATGTAACATAGGTTCCAGCTGGTAATAAAAGGGAACCTGTATTACTAATGGTTGATGAAACAGTCATAGTTGGACAGGTTCCAACAATTGAATTGACTGTTATACTTGCATCGGGTACATAACTGTATCCACTAGGAATACCACTACCAACCGCATCAGACAATTGTAATTGCGCTTCATTATTATTGTACGCAACAGCACTTGCTGCATTAATTTCGGTAGTAGGAACCGTTAAATTAGCATTGATATTTACAATACGATAATTTCTTTGGTTCCAATAATTAGGTGCTCCTCTCCAAGCAAAAGTTAATGGATCACTTCCAAAAACTTGTAACATATTGTTACCCGTAACTGCAATTTCTGCTTGACCATCATTATTTAAGTCTGCCACAATTGGATATTCGCCCCAGGTTGCAGATGCAACAGCTTCAGAAGCATAATTAACTGGTGTTGCAAGATTACCATTGATAATTCTTAAAGTACTTTGATCACGATATATAATTTCTCTTAAACCATTTCCATCAAAATCAAATGCGGTAATACCGGTAGAACCTGACATGTCATTGGTAGCAATTGACCAAATGTGTTGAGTCGTTGTACCTGCGTTTGAATTATAGTTTAAATTATATGCTGTTACAATTCCTGCACTTCCACTTACCGAATTGATAATTACTGCTTCGGGACGATCAGTTGATTTGCCTCCCGTTGTTATATCATTGTATACATTGGCAATTAAGGGTAAACCCCTAACTCCATAATTAAAGCTAGGCGGAACTCTTTTAAATAATAAGGTATTTGCTAAAGTGGTTCCATTAGGATCCCACATCACTACAAAAGAAGAACCATTGTAAACGATGTCCAATTTACCATCACCGTTCATATCCCCCACAGCAGTTGGCCCATTATCGTTTGCTGAAATACCTGAACCCGAAACTGTACTTAAATCTTTTAAAACATTAGTAGTTCCATTTGTTAAATTGATTCCATACACTTTAGATCCAAAAACTAATTCTTTACCCGCATTAGAAGTAATAATGTCAACAATTATTACATCAATAGGAGTACCAGTTGAACCAGATGTTTGACTTGTATAATTTAAAGGTAAACCTGCTACTCTTTTCACTAATGCACCATTCACAATTCCAAAAACATCCGATCCTAAAACAATTTCGGCTGTTCCATCTTCATCAATGTCTACAATATATGGTGTTGCAGATTTAGTAATTTGGCTTACAGAATTCCCATTATCATATTGCGAAGCAGTAGTAGATTTAAATAAATAATTTGATTCCGTACCACCAGTATTATTAAATATA
Source organism: Bacteroidota bacterium (assembly GCA_947441205.1). Taxonomy (GTDB): domain Bacteria; phylum Bacteroidota; class Bacteroidia; order Chitinophagales; family Chitinophagaceae; genus Sediminibacterium. The sequence goes on from CANETM010000080.1 coordinate 1,855, forward strand.
TAAACGAATCCTGATGCATTTACCATGACTACTTCGGGTGCAGAAGATGCATTCCCTATAATGTTTGCAATAGCAGGTTGAACCGAACGCTCATTTGTGGTAGCAATAACAAAATCTTTGGTGCCCGAAGTCGCGTTTGTCCCATCACCTTTATAAACGTAATATCCTGAATTATCATTAGCAGGTACAAGTATTTCAGAAATTCCATCTCCATTTAAATCTGCGGCAGTAGGTGTTCCACCGTTCCAAATTACTGCATTAGATTGAAATTTCTGAACCATACCCCAACTAGAAGCAGGTGTAGAATTATAAGGCGCAACACAAGGCGTTTGCGCAATTAAATTCAAATTAATAATCAGAAAAAAAACTACAGTAAAGCTTTTGAGAATGCTATTCAAATTGAATTTAGAAATCATTATATTATTTTTACAATCAATAAAACAAAAACCTCTTTTTTAATTAAAAAAAGTTGATTTTGAGAATTAAATACCCTTGTAAAACTAATAATTCAAAGTGCCTTAATCATTGGCATTGAATAACATGAAAGTGTAGGAATTGTAGCATATAAATGTATAACACTTAAATGCTATGTTAGTGTTTTTTTGATTAAACACGCTGATTATTTCAGATGTGTACTTTTAGAATAGTAGATCTAAAATCTTTGATTGATCAAATTAAACAATTGCGACTTGCTATTGATTTTTAATTTTCTATAAATATTTTTAATGTGAATGCGAACCGTATCAATTGAAATTCCACATTCCATTGCCACTAGTTTATAAGAAAAACCTTTTAAAATTCCATTGGCAATTTCTTTTTCACGTGGCGAAAGTTTTTCTAATGAATTACTCGGATCTTGGAAATTTGCAACTACTTTTCTAGCAATACTTGGGGTCATAAAAGCTCCGCCAATAGCGATTGTATTTAGTACTTCTTCATAGTTAACATCGAAACTCTGCTTGTCTATAAAGCCCAATGCGCCTCGCTTTAAAGCCGTAAAGATAGTATCTTGATCGTCTTTAATCGTATTCATAATTATTAACGCATCAGGGTATTTTAACAAAATAGGATCTATTGCATCTAAACCATTCATCTCCGGCATTACTACATCTAATAAAATAATATCAAACTTTAAATTATCCGCTAAAAATAAAATAGGATTCTGATAAGTATTCACCACCTCGAAATTGTCAATCTCATTAATTTTATTACTTAAATATTGTGTCAAAACAACATCATCTTCTATAATAATAACTTTGTAATTTGATTTCATTTTTTTTTATTTAATTGGGAAAGTAAAAACTATTTGCAAACCATCTCCTTGTGAATTCTGCTCAAATTTAACAAATCCGTGGTTCCTTGCAACACGCTTCTTGATATTTTGAATGCCATTACCTAGCGATCTATCTAAAAATGCGCCATTAAAACACCCATTATCTATTACCTTTAGAGTGATTTGTCTAGCATCGACCATAATATGAATGATTACCAAGTTTGCTTTCGCATGTTTTTGAATATTATTCAATGCTTCAAAAACACATAATTTAATGTCTCTAAATAATGCGTTCTTTATTTCCACATGTTGAAAACTACTCAAGTTTGAATAAAAATTAAACATATCAGGGCCAAGAATACTTGTTGCCATTTCATTGATTTCGTCAGATAATCGAATGGCCTCAAAAGCAGGTTTATTCATTGTATTAATATATACCCTTAAGCTAAACAATGCATCATTGAGGTAAGTTGTAGCATTGCTTGCCGTTCCCTTGTTTTCTATTTTTAATAAATACAATGCACGCGTAAGCATAGTGCCAACTTCGTCGTGCAAATCCATTGAAATGTTTTCTTTGGTTAATTTTTCAATTAAATTTTTGCTAAGATTTGCATAGGTAAATAAAGTAAATCCAGTGAATACGAGTATAATTAATCCCCATAAAAATCCATTAGATTTGTAAAACGAAACGTATGCATTGATAACGAATGGTTTCATTTCCGAAATTCTTCCATACTCGTCAAACGATCTAACATAGAGTAAATTTACACCTGGATTTAAATTAAACAGGGAGATTTGCTTAAATTCATTTACACTCAACCAGGGTCCATTATCTATGCGATATTCTAATGTTGTTTTATCTGTACTAATTAAATTACTAGTTGCAAGAAATATTTTAACAAACTGATTCTCGATATTAATTGACAATTCATTGCTTACGCACTTGTAAAATGTAGTATCATTTTTACCATAAATTGCATACCCAGAAACAATAGGTTTAATTAATGTGGAATCAAATTTAAAATTAGCAGGATTGATAATATCATAAGCGTTTAGTCCACCAAAAATTAATTTTCCATTAGCTAATTTAGTTGCAGATGCATAATTAAACTCCGAATTAATTAAATTATTTTTACGCGTTAATCTTATATATTGACTTGTTTTTGGATCAAAACAAATTATCCCTTGATACGTTCCCATCCAAATTCGATGAAAATCATCTTCCATTAAACTTATTGTTTTGCGATTTAAAAACAGATTGTTTGGCGAATTTTTAATAATTTTCTTTGTAAGAAAATTAAATACAGAAACACCTTCGTTATGCGCAGCCCAAATTTCTTTACTTCCATTAGGAATTAAGAGAGCAGAATAAAAATCTCCACTCGCATTTTTTAATTTACTGGCAAAATGTTTAATAATTTTAAATTTATGATCACATACATACAAACCATTTGCCGTTCCTAGCCAATAATTATTTGTAATTGGTTCGTAAACAATTGCCCTAATACTAATTCGCTCTTTTAATAGCGTCAAAACTTTTGTTTGGCGTGTTTGAAGGTTATGAATTGCTAAAAACCCATTACCTCCTGCAATAATATGTCGATTAACCGAATCGTGGTAAATGCCGAAAAAGCTCTGCTTTTCGGCACTGTGTGCTAAAGTTTGATATAATCCCGTATTGCTATTAATCTTTAGAAAGCCTAGCATATCATTACCTGTATAAATATCATCCCCTACCAATATGGATTGGTTTGTAGAACTAACCAAATCCCCAATTTTATCAAAACGTTGATTGGCATATTTAACATTGCGAGGGTAACCCATTAAAATAAGTGAACCGTCTTTTTTTTCTAAAATTGAACGACGAACCCTTAATGCATTTCCTACTAGTGGAATATTATCATCGATAACTGCATTTGGAAATTCGTTTTTGTGTACTAGTATCAAACCCTGTCCAGTGCCTACAAAAAAACTATTGGAGTCTATGGAAAACAACGACAATAATTCGCAATTGACAACATCCTTAAAATATAAATTACCAATACCAGTAGGTGAAACTTGGAATATATTTTTATTCTGAATAATATAAAACTGGCTATTGGCTGTTACATATTTATAATAAGAAATATTATCAACCGGATTAGCGCCAACTAAAGCGTTTTTAATATTCGCTAAAGCCAATAAATCACCTGCTACAATTTTAACCTCCGATTTGGAAACAAATGCGAGATTCTTATCACCTGCATCAAAGCTTTCCCTATAACCATCTGGAATTATATGATTATTACTTTTAATTAATTTTAAATTACTTGTGTTATAGGTATTGATTCCGATTTTTGGCAAAGAAACATATAAATCTCCTCTAAAAATGGATATCAAACTTCCTTCAGAGACCGCAATTTTTATTTGCTGTACTGTTTTTCCATTGATGATCTTTTTAAGAAAACCCGATTTTGTTGTGACCACAAAAGCACTGTCGGAGATAGGCTGCACCTCAAATATTGGCTCATCGAATATTTTTTTGTATTGATATGTATTTAAATCAAAAACAAGTAACCCATTATTTTCGTAGTTTAAATAAATACTATTTTGGAGTTTTTTAATTTTACTATTTCCTAAATATTTATACCTACTTTCTTTAGGAAAAAACTCATTAAAGTTACTGCCGTCAAAACGAACTAAACCGCTTTCGGTACCCAGCCATAAAAAACCATCATTATCTTTAAGTATTTCTGAAATATTTTTTTGATAAAGTCCGAGGCGTTCGTCGTAAACCTTTGTTGTATAATTTTGTGCAATTAAATTGCTGCTGATTATAGCGGAGAAAAATAATACAAAAACAAACTTTTGTATCAGCTTGTCAAAAAGGCTTTTTAAGGACATTTTTAAATATTTCTTTAAAGGTAAATTATCTTTGGAACAAAAAAAACCCCACATGGCTGTGAGGTTTTTGTGGTGATACCTGGATTCGAACCAGGGACACAAGGATTTTCAGTCCTTTGCTCTACCAACTGAGCTATATCACCCTTTTTGGTCTGCAAATGTAACCGCTTTTTCCGGTTCTAGAAACTTTTTTTGAAAAAAGATGCCATTAGCCCGATTTAAAAGGTTTTTTTTGAGATAAAATTCTCCAAAGAGGTACCGATTTATTAAATTCGTATGCAAATTAGATGCCCTATGATTCTTCAATTCCTATTCCTTGTTTTATTAATCGCCGCAGCAGGACTTTTTGCTAAGAACATTGCTAAAATTAGGCGTAACATTTTACTAGGCAGAGACTTAGATTTAAGCGACCAAAAAGGCTTAAGATGGAAGAATCTATTAACAATTGCCATGGGTCAAAGCAAAATGGCAACAAAGCCTATTCCGTTCTTAATGCACCTGTGCCTTTATGTTGGATTTGTCATTATTAATATTGAATTGATCGAAATTGTGATCGACGGATTAGCAGGCAGCCATAGGGTTTTTGCCCCAATGATGGGTAGTTTATATAATTTCTTGATTGCTAGTTTCGAATGGTTGGCTTTTTTAGTTTTATTGGCTTGCGTTGTTTTTATCAGCAGAAGAAATTTAATCAAAATCAAAAGGTTTAGTGGTACAGAAATGACCAAATGGCCAAAGTCGGATGCCAATTATATTTTAGTGATTGAAATTTTATTGATGTCGGCATTTTTATTAATGAATGCGGCAGATGCAAAATTACAATTTGCCAATGTGGATCATTATATCAAAGCTGGTTCATTCCCCGTGAGTGCTTTTTTACAAAATATTTTACCGAATAATGCGGCTAGCTTAATTGCCATCGAAAGAACTTGTTGGTGGTTTCATATTATTGGCATTTTTGCCTTTTTAAACTATGTGCCTTACTCTAAACACTTGCATATTTTATTTGCATTCCCTGCAAGTTATTATGGAAGTTTACATGCAAAAGGCAAAATCAACAACATGCAAAGTGTGAGTAACGAAGTGAAAGCCATGCT
>CANETM010000081.1 GCA_947441205.1 Bacteroidota bacterium
AACAATATTATTTTTTAAACATTATAATAAATTATATGTAATAAAAATGTCTATATTTTACTTTAAAAAGATATCTTAGCATAAATATTAATACATATAAAATTAATCAATATAAATATTTTATCATTTTTTTGATATAAGTAATTGATATACAATAAATATATAAAATAGTAAAAAATATGAAAAAGTAGTACAGCCAAAAAATTTCATAAATTATTCTATAAAAGAACAAAATGTCATACATATAAATAATTAATATATAAAATAAATCAAAACATGAAAAAATCAATTCTCATCATTTCCTTATTATTTATAACCATTTTTAGTGTTCATGCTCAAAATGATTCAACTAAGACATTTTCAGAAACTAAGTCAACAACATACACAACCTATATTGATGGTTATTATAGGGCTGATTTTGCAGGGTTAAAAGATAATAATAAAACCAGTTTTACAAATTCATCCAATGCATTTCAATTGGGAATGGCTTCCTTTAAAGTTGATAAAACTTATGGGAAGTTTGCAGCTACCTTGGATTTAGGTTTTGGTAAGAGAGCAGATGAATTTTCATATAATGATAAAGGACTAGCTACAGCGGTTAAGCAAGGGTATGTAAGTTTTGCGCCTAATTCAACAATTAAATTTACAGTAGGTAAATGGGCTACACATATTGGATATGAATTATTAGATGCATATTTAAACAGAAACTATAGTATGAGTTATGGGTTTTCTTATGGTCCATTTTTCCATACTGGTGTTAGAGCTGATATTAGTTTAGGTGGAAAGTCGGCAATGATGATTGGTGTTGCTGAACCGACTGATTTTATAAATGCCAAAGTTGAGCCAAAAATGATTATCGCTCAATTTAGTACTGCAACTAGTGATGATAAATTAAAAGCATATTTAAACTACCAAGGTGGAAAAGATAAAACACAAATTGATGTTGTATTAAATACTGTCATCACCAGTGAATTTGGTTTTAGCTATGATGGAACTGTTTGTAGTTTAGCAGGTACAAATTGGTCAAGTAATGCTATTTATTTCAACTATGACTTAAGTCCCAAATTTGGATTAGCTGTTAGATCTGAATATTTTAATGATAGCGAAAGCGCTTTAGGTTTAGGTACTTCAGTTTTTCAAAATACATTATCGGCAAATTTAAAATTCAACAAGTTTACCATTATTCCGGAAATTAGATTTGATGATGCAACAAATACTCCTTTTTTAACAAAGGCGCAAGCAGCTACTGGCACAGCAGGTAGTTTCTTAATAGCAGCAGTATATAAATTTTAAGAAAGGAATACAATTTCTATTCAAACGTATATATACCCCCGGCATATATACGTTTATTAAGCAAGGAATCAATTATATTTTTAATCTTTCCATCGCCATTCTCCTGCAATGGTTAAAGGTTCTTTCAAATTATTTTTAATTAAGAATAATCTAGTTTCTTCATCCGTAAAATGTTTGGCTTCAATTTTTGAAGCATCTGCAACTCCGTATAAAAGCATTGCGTTAAACCTTACTGTATTGCGCATACCCTTATCTTCCACTAAACTAAAAACATCGCAATCGGCGTGATAGCATGGGCCAGCTCCTTTAGGTAGGGAACCACCAGCGCCACCACCTGTTGGAATTCCATTTAACATGAAAGGTTGATGGTCACTATGTAAGCCTGCACCAGCTACAAATGTATTTTTAAAACTGGTATCAATTTGTTTTGCAATAGAGCCAATGGATTCGAATAATGCTTTGCTTTCTTGTGCACTTGTCGCATAACCTTTAGGATCATTGGTCATGTCATAATTCAACATGTATCTTATATTGTCAATACTTTTATCTTTTATTGCTGCATCAACATAATGTCTTGATCCTAATAAACCTTCTTCTTCACCCATGAACATAACAAAGTCAATGCTGCGTGCAGGTTGTAATTTTAATGCTTTGAAAGTTCGCGCCATATCTAAAACCGAAAATGATCCAATACCATTATCCATGGCGCCAGTTGCTAAATCCCAGCTATCTAAATGTCCACCAATGACAATTTTTTCATTAGGTATGGAACTTCCTTTAATGGTAGCAATTACGTTACGTGCTTTAATTAATCCCGATTGGTTGGTCATTTTAATATGACTAAATAAGGGGGTAGCTTTTATTTGTTCTTTCAATGCATGACCATCTTCTTTTCCAATACAAACTGCAGGTATTGGAATAAGCTTTCCTGTGACTGATGCTGTTCCCGTAAGCAATACACCTTTGTCTGCGGTATTAATAACGATAATTCCTTTTGCTCCATATTTAGTCGCGATTGCTGTTTTTTCAGAACGGTGTAGGTTAGGAGTTCCTGCTTTTGACCCAGGTAAAGTACCTAAATAAACTAAGGCAATTTTGCCTTTTACTTTTTCCGGATTTGTTGCATAGTCATCTTCCACACCATTGCCCATGTCAACCACTTCTAAATTTATATCAGCAGACACTGGTGAATGTGCAAGCGATACCGATTTGAATGCTTTTAAATTATTATTATTTCCAATGCTTACTTCGAGTGATCCTCGGCTCCAACTTTCTACTTCAAAGGATTGAAATTTTACATTCGTAAAACCATATGATTTTAGAAGGTCAAATGCAAATTGCTCAGCTTTCTTTCCATTTTCCGAACCTGTTAATCGGTGGCCGATGGTTTCTGATGCTATTTTTAAGGAGGTGTATGCGTTGGAATGCTCCAGTACTTCTTTATTAATTTTTTCAAAAATGTTATTCCAAGCTGGTTTAGCTTGTGCATTTATTTCGCTTGTAATTAACAAGCTACCAAATCCCAATAAGGCTATTATCTTTTTCATGTATAGTATTCTTTAAAAGCTAATTTATGGAATATTTAGTTGTAATTTTAGTATAAATTATAAAACATGTTATTAATCATACTGGGTATTATTATATTTTTTTCAGCAAAAGCTGTTCAAAATTTAAACGCTCCAATTGCGCAATACGTTGGAAAAATTAGAATTGCAGGTATTGCCATCATATTCATTGGTTTATTCACTTCAAGTATCAAACAAATTGATGCTGGAGAAATTGGGGTTCAGTCTTTATTTGGAAAAGTGCAGGATGAAATTTTATCAAGTGGTTTGAATATGGTGAATCCATTAATGGACATTAGATCAATTGATGTAAGAACTCAAAATTATACCATGAGCGGTGTACATAATGAGGGTGATGTAGCGGGAGATGATGCCATTAGGGTGTTGACTGCTGACGGACTTGAAGTTGTCATTGATTTAACGGTGTTATATAGGGTTCAGGCAAATCAAGCACCAAAAATTGTACGTGAAATTGGATATGATTTTAAAAATGTGGTAGTACGTCCCATTACAAGAACAAAAATTAGAGACAATGCAGTTTATTACACAGCGGTGGATTTATATTCATTAAAAAGAGACGAATTTCAAACAAGAATTTTCAAAACAATTGAAGAAAATTTAAAGTTAGGGGATTAGTTTTAGAACAATTATTGGTAAGAAATATTTCATTACCGGCTTCGGTGAAAGGTTCGATTGAAGAAAAAATTAAAGCAGAACAGGAAGCTCAAAAAATGCAATATGTGTTGCAAAAAGAAAAGCAAGAAGCGGAAAGAAAAAGAGTAGAAGCACAGGGGATCGCTGACTATCAAAGAATTATTAGTATGGGATTAGGCGATAAGCAATTACAATATGAGCAAATACAGGCCATGAAAGGACTAATGACTTCACCTAATGCTAAAGTGATTATCATGGGTGGAGGTAAAACGCCTATCATTTTAGACGGGAAAAACTAATTAAATTCAAGTGCGAATTAAAGGGCTACTCTTATTAATTATTATCTGCAATTTGTTTAGCAGTTGTTTATATACAACTAAAAAAGGATATGCATCCTATTATGCCGATTTCTATGAAGGAAGAAAAACGGCTAATGGTGAAGTTTTTAAAAATAATAAAATAACAGCTGCACATAAAAAACTTCCTTTTGGTACAAAAGTCGAAGTGACTAATTTGAAAAATAATAAATCAATTGTGGTGCGCATAAATGACCGTGGGCCCTTTGTGAAAGGCAGAATTATTGACCTTACTAAATCAGCGGCCAAAGAAATTGATATGATAAGCGATGGCGTTGTAAAAGTAAAAATTAGATATAGAAAACATTTGTAAATATTTTTATGCATTTAATCACTGAGCAATGGGTTGAACAGCATGTCATACATCGTGCTTTAAATGGGCATAAGAAAACATTTGGACATGTTTTGATAATTGCAGGTAGTGAAGGAAAAGCGGGAGCTGCAATTTTATGTGCAAAAGCTGCAATACATAATGGATGTGGAATGGTGACAGCATTGTTGCCAAATGATGCAGTAACTGTATTATTAGAGCAGTGTCCAGAAATCATGTACTTAAATAATCCAAGTATTGAAGGGGTTGATTTAAAACCATTTGACGCCATATTAATGGGTCCTGGTATTGGTTTTTCTGAAATTGCTAAATCCAATTTAAAGTACGTACTTGAAAATTTCAATGGATCAATAATACTTGATGCGGATGCTTTAACCATTATTGCTAATGAAAAATATAAGCTTAATGCAAATCATATTGTCACCCCACATCCAGGTGAATTTTCGCGTTTAATGGGTATTGAATATGATGAAGATAAAAGGGTAGAGCAAGCTTTATTATTTATTGAAAAAACAAATGCTGTATTAGTGTTGAAAGGAGCGAAAACAATTGTAGCCTCGTCTTCCAATGAGTTAATGCAAAATACAACAGGTAATGATGGAATGGCAACTGCTGGAAGTGGCGACGTATTATCAGGCATTATTGCAGCATTATGTGCACGAGGTTATTCAAAATTTAATGCTGCTGCTATTGGTGTTTACGTACACGGTTTAGCTGGAGATATGGCTATTATGAATATATCAAAGTCGGGTTTAGTTGCCTCTGACATTATAAATAGTTCAAGTAAAATTCGTGCACTCGACTAAGTTTTTTGGTTTTTAGATTTATAATAAATTGATTTTCATATAATTGCGATTATTTAGTATATGCTTTAAATTTAATATTAACTTTCTGAAATATTTTAAAAGTTTCCCTATCTTTAATGCATGAATATGAAATCATTTAAATATTTACTAATCGCAATCCCTTTTTTACTTGCTTCTTGTAGTAAAGGAGCAGAAACAACAACAACTCCACCTGAAACTCCAGTAGAAGTTTCAGTTGCTTTTTCAGTAAATGTTGATCCTGGTGCTGGAAACATTTTGGGAGTTGTAGGCACAGCACAAGCCATTATTGTAAAAGTTAGTTCTGCTTTACCAAAAGAAGGAGTTACAATATTAGTAACCGTTACAAAGGATGCAGATAATTCAGTTGTTTTTACAAATACGAGTTCAAGTTTAACTGCTGATAATACGGTAAATATAACTGGATTAACACCCGGTGCTTTGTCTACAACAACAGTTGTTGTTACATCAAAAGCAACTTCTTCAAATACAAAGTCACTCTCCTTTAAGTTAGCTGCTAAGTAGCGTTTTAGCATGCATCAAAAAACAAGGAAGAATCAATTTTATTTGATTTTAATTTTAGGTTCACTAACTTCTATTGGTCCATTGTCAATTGACATGTACCTTCCTGCATTCCCTAGTATTGCTAATAACTTACATACCACGATTGCGAATGTAATGTTATCCTTATCTTCTTTCTTTGTGGGTATTTCTTTTGGACAATTATTGTATGGGCCATTACTAGAAAGGTACGGTCGTAAAACACCCTTGTATTTTGGATTAGGTTTGTATATGATTTCATCCATTGCATGTGCCACCGCAATGTCTGTTGAAACATTAATTATATTTAGATTTTTTCAAGCATTAGGTGGATGTGTAGGAATGGTTGCTTCAAGAGCAATGGTGAGGGATTTATTTGAAGTAAAGGATAATGCAAAAGTATTTTCGACCCTAATGTTAGTGGTAGCGGTTTCTCCCATTATTGCACCAACACTTGGAGGATTTATTTCTACTTTTTTAGGGTGGAGATATATTTTTGGCATGTTGATTATTGTAATTCTATTAATCGTATTAGGCATTTACTTTTTATTACCAGAAAGTAAAAAACCAGATCCTAATTTTTCACTGAAACCAAAAAGTATTCTAAAAGGATTTGCAGTGATTATTAAGCAGCCACAATTTGCTGTATATACTTTTACAGGAGCCATCGCTTACGCAGGTTTATATGCCTATATAAGTGGTTCTCCGTATGTATTTATGGAAGTGTTTAAGGTAACTGAACAGCATTATGGTTGGATATTTGCAATTGTTGCTGCAGGATTAATTTCTGCAAGTCAATTTAATAGTAGGTTATTAAAAAAACATAGTTCAGAACAAATAATCAAAGTGGCTTTAACTGTACAAGGTATTATTGGAATAATGCTTTTATCAACTTCGGTTTTTGGTTTTAGCGAATTGTATTCAACTATTGTGTTGGTGTTTTTATATTTATGTTGTCAGGGTTTTTTATTTCCAAATGCTTCAGCGCTTTCCATGGCACCCTTTGCAACTAATGCCGGCAATGCGTCAGCTTTAATGGGTTTTATTCAAATGAGTGTAGGCGCATTTATGTCTGCAATGGTAAGTTTATTACATGATGATTCGACATTATCCATGACAGGCGTTATGTGCTTTTGTACTTTAGGTGCATCTACCATACTTTATTTTGGACGAAAAATTATGGTAAAAGCTGCTTCCGTTAAATTAGTCGAGGAAGAGGAAATTGAAATGATCAATACGCTTTAATACACGCATTAATTTTTATTTATTGAAGAGGATTTTTTTGGGGCCCATTGGTAATGTGTATCCTAAGCTAAGAATGAACTCCAAAGTTCCAAATCCTTGCTTTGCTTTTCCTTCATATACCTTAAGTCCATAGTAATAAGCGTAGTCTAATTTTCCAGCAAATTCCAGGTATAGGTGTTTTTTATAAGTACTTCTTA
>CANETM010000082.1 GCA_947441205.1 Bacteroidota bacterium
AATTTTACTTTGTTGCTTTGTTAATTGCAAATTCATTTCATTGAATTCACCTGAAGCCAAATGATAAGCTTGCTCGGCTAATTGATACGCCAATTCAATTGATTCTAATTGAGTTTGGGTCTCCTGTAATGAAACATTTAAGGCCTCTAATGCTACTCTTGTATCTGCAATAGCTTCATGCTCTTCCGTTATTTTTGCAGTATACTCTGCTAATTTAGTAACCGCGCTAGCTTGTGCAGACTGTAAATTTTCTAATCTATTTTTATTGGCAAATACTTCATTGATTAAAGTATTAATAGACTGCTCGGTTGAACGAATCTCGTTTTCGTTTAATTGCTCATTAAATACCAAAACTGAACTGTGTTGCACCTGAATTTGATCCTTCAATGCATTCACCACTTTTTCTTGTGATTGAATGTCCGCTAATAATTTTTCTAAATTCTTAGCACGTCCAATTTTTTTACCTTCAAATAAACCAACACTTCCACCTGTTAATGTAAACTTGCCTTTAACATATTTGCCAGTTTTTTCTAAAATTACACCAGTATGATTAGCTTCTAATGCTGCCTCATTCTCAGCAATGAAAACATTGCCTAATAAATGATTTGCTAAAGCTGCATATTTACTGTCAATTTCAATAACTGACAAAGCAGCGATAGTATTTGCAGGAGCAGTTTCAGCTTTTGCACCATTTAACTGATCCAATAAGAAAAAGTTTGCTTTACCTTTTTTATGCTCATCTAACAAATGAACAGCTTGCATACCCTCTTTCAAATCATTAACAACATAATAATTTAAATATGGTTCCAACACATTTTCAACAGCAGTTCTATATTGTTCTTGTACATATAATACATCAGATAAGATAGGTGCTTCATGATTCCAGCCAGTATTCTTATGTAAAAACTTAACACTCTCAGGATATCCTTCCATTGAGTCAACTAAACTTTTTAATAAATCGTATTCATTTTTCTTAGCATCTAAAATTCTTGTTTGATCAGCTAAGTTTGATCTTAAAACTTCAAGTTGTGCTTGTGTTTCAAAAATGGCAGCTTTTGCTTTTTCATGTTGGGCTTGCAATTCAGTTAAATGCCCTTTTCTTTCGGCTAATTCAGCTTCTTTTGTTGCTAAGGTTGCTGTCAATTCTTCAATGTGTGCTATACGATTGGATTGCTCCGTTTCTAATTGCTCCTGACTTCTTTGCACATTTTGAATAGACGTATCAGAAACCGCTACTTTCTTTTCAGCATCAAATTGACTTCTTTGTATTTGTCCATATTGTTGACGCAAACCATCCAATACTAAACGTTGATCATCAAACTGCGCTCTCTTGTTTGTTAGCTCAGCTTGAGCAGCCTCTACTCTATTTTTAAAATCATTGTATATTTTTTCTTCATCTAACACCTGCAACTTCGTATATTCAATAGAGTCACCAATTGTTTTTAATTGTCCTTCAGCGCGCTCTAAAAATTCTTTTAAGCTTAATTCCTTATCATTTAAATAGCTTAAGCGTTGTACTGCTAAATTTTTCTCATTTTGTTTTGTTCTAAGTGCTTCTACTTTTTCATTGAAATCATGCTGTAAGCTTTGTAATGCTTTTTCTTTTTCTATAAAAACAACACGCTCTTGTTCCAAGGCAGCTTCGGCTAATGCAATTTGAGCTTCTAATTGAATTTTTTTATCAGACTCTGTTTCTTGCTGCTCCGTTAATTCCTTATAGCTAATATTAAAACCTTCTAAACTAGCAATGGCTAATTCAATGGCTGTAGCTTGATAATCCTTTTTTATTTCAAAATACTTCTCTGCTTTCTTTGCTTGATTCTCTAAAGTTTTTAACTGGTTATTTATTTCAAATAACAAATCTTCAATTCTAGATAAATCCTGCTCAGTAGCATCTAATTTATTTTTTGCTTCCTTTTTTCTTGTTTTGTATATGGTAATACCTGCCGCTTGTTCCAACATACGACGACGACTATTATCCTTATCCTTGATAATATCATCAACCATACCTAATTCAATAATTGCATAGCTATCGGTACTCACACCTGTATCCATGAATAAATTATGAATGTCTTTTAAACGACAAGCAACATCATTTAAACGGTATTCACTTTCGCCATTTTTATAAAATCTACGTGTAACTGTTATCGTACTAAATTCAGAAGGTAAAGTGTTTTTAGTATTTTCAAAAGTAAGGCTCACTTCGGCCATGCTACTTGCACTTCTTGTTTTACTTCCGTTGAAAACAAGCGAATCTAAATTTTCGGATCTTAGGGCTGAAATTTTTTGTTCCCCAATTACCCAACGAATACTGTCAATGATATTACTCTTACCACATCCGTTTGGTCCAATGATGCCCGTAATACCCTCGTCAAAACGCACGATGGTTTTGTCAGCAAAACTCTTGAACCCTTTGATTTCTAATGACTTTAGTCTCACAATTATTGCTCTTTAAAATGTCTGCGAACATAAGAAAAAGACACTATAATTCAAGCAAAAAAGGGTATTTTATATAGAATTGTGGGAAAATCAAGCCTTACTAACAAGTCGCCCACCCTCGGTTGTTAATGTCCTAGATGGGAACTTATTCACAACCATAAAATCATGGGTAGCCATAACTATGGCAGTTCCATATTCCTTGGCAATTTGGAACAACAAATACATGATTTCATCACTCGTTTCCGGGTCTAAACTACCTGTAGGCTCGTCGGCTAATATCAATTTTGGGGAATTAAGTAATGCCCTGGCAATGTCAACTCTCTGCTGTTCACCACCACTCATTTCATAGGTCATTTTGAAGCCTTTATTTTGCAAGCCAACTTTGGATAATACATCATTAATTTTTTGCTCAATAGGCTTTTCATCCTGCCAACCAGTTGCTTTTAAAACAAACCTTAGGTTTTCATGCACATTTCTATCCGTTAGTAATTGAAAGTCCTGAAAAACTACGCCTAAATTTCGTCTCAAAAATGGCAATGTTTTCCATGTCATGTCCTTTAAATTAAATCCAACAACATCACCAGTCCCGTTGGTTAGGGTTAATTCACCATATAATGTTTTCAATAAACTGCTCTTTCCAGTTCCAGTTTTTCCTACCAAGTAAACAAATTCACCTTTTTCGACGTTGAAGTTTACATCTTGTAAAATAAGACTGCCACTTTGATATATATTGACATTTTTTAAGCTAACTACTACTTCTGACATATATTATTTTTTAATAGAATCAATTATGAATATTATAAATTTTGCTCTTAAAATTAGTAGGTAAAAGTTTCGGTTCCAAAATCACCTTTTAATACTAATTCTTTTATTGTAGACTGCTCAACTCTTCCAATTACTTGAGCATCAATATCTAAATTAGATGCAATTGAAATTAAAGTTTCAGCATGTTCCGGTTCTGTAAATATTTCTAAACGGTGGCCCATATTAAAAACCTGGTACATTTCACGAGCATTGGCACCTGAATTTGCTTGAATTAAGTTGAAAATAGGCGGAATGGGCATGAAGTTGTCTTTAACTAATCTCATGTTGCCAGGCAAGTATTTCATACACTTGGTTTGACCCCCTCCACTACAATGTATCATCCCTTTTACTTTATCAAAGTGGTCACTTAAAATAGTTTTCACTAAAGGAGCATATGTTCGAGTTGGACTCAATAAAAGTTTACCTACTGCAATATTCCCAAATCCAGGTATTTCTATTTGATCTGTTACCTTATTCTTTCCTATATAAACCACTTCATTTGACAATTTTGATTCAAATGTTTCGGGGTACTTAGTGGCATATTCCTTACTTAAAACATCATGTCTGGCACTGGTTAATCCATTGCTACCAAGCCCACTGTTATATTCGGTTTCATAATTCGCTTTACCATAGCTTGAGAAGCCCACAATTACTTGACCTGGAGCAATAAGGTCATTGGTTATTAATTTAGACTTCGGCCATCTTGCTGTCATGGTTCCATTTACTGCAATGGTTCTTACAACATCTCCCACATCGGCCGTTTCGCCACCTAGAAATTCAATATTAACCCCATAGGATTTTAAAGTATTGAAAAAATCCTGCGTACCATTTATCACCTGACTTAATACATCGCCTGTAATCACTAATTTATTTCGGTCAATAGTGGAAGAAAATAAAATCTGATCATATATACCAACACATAATAAATCATCTAAATTCATGGCAATTGCATCTTGCGCAATCCCCTTCCATACTGATGCATCCCCAGTTTCTTTCCAATAGATATAAGCTAAAATGCTCTTAGTTCCAGCACCATCGGCATGCATGATATTAATATATTCAGATTGGCCCCCTAAAAAATCAGCATATAGCTTACAAAAAGCATTTGGATAAAGACCTTGATCTAAATTTTGAATAGCTGCGTGAACTTCTTCCTTTTGAGCGGACACGCCGCGTTGAGCATACAATGACATGAACTAAATTGATTTGAATGACAAAGGTACAATTGTTTTACATTTGTGCCATATTTAGCAACTTAAGATGAAGGTTCATTATAATTTAAAAGAATTACCCCCATTTAATAAAGGTATTATAACCACTGGGGCATTTGATGGTGTTCATAAAGGACATCAACAAATTATTGGTAGAATGAAGGAAATTGCCAGTATTACTGGGGGTGAAACCATTATTATTACTTTCCATCCTCATCCAAGAAAGGTGACTTCCTCAATTCCTGGTGAAATTAAACAACTAACAAGCTTACAAGAAAGGATTCAACTATTAGAAAAAGTGGGTATTGACCATTTAGTAGTTATTCCTTTTGATTACCAATTCTCTAATTTAACGGCCTCGGATTATGTCAAATCCTTTTTAGTTGGAAATTTTCATCCACATGCTATCATCGTTGGCTATGATCATCGATTTGGGAAGGGTCGTTCAGGTGATTTTGAAATGCTCACAAAACTGGGACTTGAAAATAATTTTATTGTTGAACAAGTAAATGAACAAGTAATTGATAGTGAAATTATAAGTTCAACACAGATAAGAAATTACTTAGCTGAAAATAATATTATAAAAGCAAATAGTTTATTAGGATACCCCTATTTTTTTGAAGGCTTTATTGTTAGGGGAAATCAAATAGGTCGAACTATTGGCTATCCTACTGCCAACCTTCATATAAATGATGAGGAAAAGCTGATTCCTGCGAACGGCGTTTACGCGGTTCGTGTAAATGGTCAATATTTTGGAGAAAAAATTTTAGATGGCATGATGAATATAGGTGTAAGACCTACTGTGGACGGTCATCGTAAAGTTATTGAAGTAAATATCTTTGATTTCGACGAAGATATTTACGAGCAAAATATTACAGTGATGGTATATGATTATATCAGAGGTGAAGTGAAATTTAATGGATTGGATGCACTTAAAGAACAGTTAAATAAGGATGCAATAACAGCCCGCTCTATTTTGAAGGCGTATCCATTATTTTAACGACCAACTCTTTTAATAAATCGGCGTCTGTATTATCAGCATCATTTATGCCAATTACTTTTAAGTTATATTCTTGAATACTTAATAATATTTGCTCTACTTTTCCATAAGAATAATTCCTTGCTGCAGCAGTGTAGTTTTTTACCAAAAAAGGTGGAATACCCACTTCACTCGCTATACGGCGATCGTCTGAACTCCCCAATCCATAAATGGAATAAAGTTTACTAAAAAAAGAATATAAAGTAGGTAATATTAATTGAATAGGTGCAGCCTTTTGATTTGATTCAAAAAACTGAATCATTTTAATGGCTTTGGCGAAATTTTTTTGAGCAATTGCATCTTGAAACTCAAATGCATTGTACTCCTTACTGATTCCTATGAACTTTTCAATATCATCCTCTGTCATTTTTTTTCGATCGCCCAAATTAACAATCAACTTTTCCAATTCATTTTGAATTCTACTTAAATCATTTCCGATATGATCAACAATGATTTGTACCGCTTTGACTGATATTTGATAGCCCCTTTCTGTTACCCAGCTCATCACCCACTCTGGCAATTTATTATCGTACATTTTTTTTGTACTCACAACAACTGCCTTGGATTTTAATGCCTTAGCTAAGGCTGAACGCCCGTCCACATTTTTATCCTTATGGGCAACAATGAAAATAGTTGAGCTAAGCGGTTTGTCTATATATGAAAGCAATTTGTCAATTTGATTCATATGCTGGGCTTCCTTTAATATAACAACTTGTTTTTCAGCAAAAACCGGATAACGCTTACAGGCATTTATCACCTGGGCCCAATCAGCATCCTTGCCATAAAATACAGACAAATTAAACGCGCGCTCTGCTTCAGGTAGTATATTTTTTTCAGCATAATCCACCACCTGGTCAATATAAAAGGGCTCTTCACCTTCTAACCAATAGACGGCGTCAAATACATTATTTTTCCAATTTGCTATTATTTTCGAAGTAGGCATTTACAAATATAAACATTCAATCTCAATCACTCATATGTCACAAAAATTTTATAACTTCGCCATAAATTAAATCTATTCAATTATGAGTAACGAATCAACAGGGAACAACAGTAAAATAATCATTGGGATATTAATTATTGTCCTAATTGGATCATGGATATACTTTAACAGTACTATCGGTGCAAAAACTGAAATTATTAATGGCAAGGATATTAAGATAGCATCTATTGATAGTAGCAGAAATGCACTTAATGCTGAATTCATTGCTGCATCTGCAAAAGTAGATTCATTGACTTTACAAAATCAACAATTGTCAGGTGATATTCTTGTTAAATCAAATGAAATCCAAAAATTAAAATCAAATATTGGTAGCATATTAACCAATAAAAATGCTACTGATAAAGAATTAGCTGAAGCTAAAGCATTGATTGCAACTTTAAATGGTAAAATAACCAATTTGTTAACTGACTTGGGTAAGGCACAAGAAGAAAACAAACAATTGACTGCTAAAAATGAAGACTTATCAAATCAGAACACTAATTTGAATACT
>CANETM010000083.1 GCA_947441205.1 Bacteroidota bacterium
ATCATTGTAAAAATCTAAATACTCTTCGACTTGTGATTTCTTTTTACCTTCTGCCGGTTCGTTAATTGGAAATTTTACAAAACCATTTCCGTTACTCATAACCTTACTCATTAACGCAGAATATTCAGTAGAAATTTGTTTATCATCAAAGGTTAAAATATTTTTAAAACCCATCACATCTTCATAAAATTTTACCCAGGTATCCATTTGATTCCATCCTACATTACCAACACAATGATCAATATATTTAAGTCCTACTGGAGATGGATTGTAGTTGTTTTCTAATTTTCTAAAGCCAGGCATAAATACGCCATTGTATTTTTTCCTTTCCACAAACAAATGAACGGTGTCTCCATAAATATGAATACCACTCATTTTAATTTCGCCATCCTTATCTTGAATAGTATGGGGTTGCATATAAGGTTTTGCACCTCGTTTAACCGTTTGTTCAAAAGCATCATAAGCATCGGAAACATTTAGTGCTATTGCCTTTACGCCATCCCCATGTTTATGAATATGTGATGCAATTTCAGAGTCTGAATGCAAAGGGGTGGTTAATATTAATTTTACTTTATCCTGAATTAAAACATAAGACACTTTTTCTTTATCTCCAGTTTCTGGTCCACTATATGCAAAATTTTGGTATCCAAATGCTGTTTTATAATAATGTGCAGCTTGTTTAGCATTGCCAACATACAACTCAACATAATCGGTTCCTAATAAGGGTAAAAAATCTTGATATATTCCGTTACTTTCCATTTACGCTATTAATTTTATTTATTTGATTGGGGAATTTGTTTATTCAATATTGTGTTGCCAACTTTTGTGATAATTTTCATCTTCAATCAACAAGGCCTCTTCGGTAATCATCAATGGTTTGAATGGATCAATCATTACTGCTAATTCATCGGTTTTTTCTTTTCCAATTGATTTTTCAACGCTACCTGGATGAGGTCCATGAGGAATTCCTCCTGGATGCAATGTGATTTGTCCTTGTACCACCGATTTTCTGCTCATAAAATCACCATCGACATAATACAAAACTTCATCGCTGTCAACATTGCTATGATTATAAGGAGCAGGAATTGCGTCGGGATGATAATCGTATTTCCTTGGAACAAATGAGCAGATTACGAAATTATGTGCTTCAAATGTTTGATGAACAGGAGGTGGTTGATGCACTCTGCCAGTAATGGGTTCAAAATTATGAATTGAAAATGCCCAAGGGTAATGATATCCATCCCAACCAATAAAATCAAATGGATGTGTACCATAAGTATAAGGATATATCAATCCTTGTTTTTTAATTAATATTTTATAATCACCTTCTTGATCAAATGTTTCTAAATCAATTGGACGTCTAATATCGCGTTCACAAAAAGGAGCGTGTTCCATTAATTGTCCAAATTGATTTTGGTAACGCTTCGGAAAACGAATAGGGCTATAGCTTTCAATAATAAATAAACGATTATTTTCATCATCAAATTCCATTTGGTAAATAGTACCTCTAGGCACTACTAAATAGTCGCCGTATGAAAATTTAATTTTCCCAAATCCAGTTTTCAATGTTCCAGTTCCTTTGTGCACAAAAATCACTTCATCTGCTTGACTGTTTTTATAAAAATAATCAGTCATTGATTTTTTTGGTGCAGCCAATGAAATTTGTAAATCAGCATTTACTAAAACTGGTTTTCTACTTTTTAAATAATCATCTTCCGGTTTAATATTAAAACCCAACAAACTAGTATGACGTAAATGTTTTTCTTTTGCAATTTTTGGTTCAACTGAATAAGGTGTGCCTAATTCTTTAACAATGGTTGGCGGATGTGTATGGTAAACTAATGAGTACATACCCGAGAATCCTTCGGTTGACACCAACTCTTCGGCATATAATTTCCCATTTGGTTGTCTAAATACGGTATGTCTTTTTGCGGGAATCTTTCCCAATGTGTGGTATATTGGCATATATTAGATTTTCAAGCACCACAATACTAACAATTATTAGCAAAAAATAAAATATTATTTTTAACTTTGGCAAAAGCATGGGCTCAGCATTAAAGTTTTGAGGTCTTTACATCTTTTACATCATAAATTATTGATAATCAATGAAATTAGTTAGTTATTTACAAAACGGAGACGTTAAATTGGGGGCCATTGTTCAACAACAATTGTATAGCCTTCAAGCGGTTAATGAACAGCTGCCTAATGACATTATTGGTTTTTTACAACAAGGTGTTCAAGTAAGGCTTGAAACTGAAAAAAAGCTTTTATCCATGGCAGCGACTCATAGTTTGCCAAGTCCTGTGAAAGATTATAGTTTATTGGCGCCCGTGCCTCGTCCTAATTCCTGTAGGGATGGTTATGCATTCAGACAACATGTTGAAACGGCAAGAAGAAATAGGGGTGTAGATATGATTAAAGAATTTGATGAGTATCCTATTTTTTACTTTACTAATCACAATGCAGTTCAAGGACCAGGTCCAATATATTGTATGCCTGATCATTTTCAGCAACTTGATTTCGAATTAGAAATTGCAATTGTTATTGGCAAAGAAGGAAAGAATATAAAAGCAAAAGATGCAGATAATTATATTGCTGGATTTACAATTATGAATGACCTAAGTGCAAGAAAACTACAAATGGAAGAAATGCTTTTAAACTTAGGGCCTGCAAAAGGAAAAGATTTTTCAACTGTAATTGGTCCATGGTTAGTAACACCTGATGAGCTAGAAAACTTTTTAGTCGCACCTAAGGAAGGGCATGTTGGAAATAATTATAATTTAGCCATGAAATGTTGGGTTAATGATAAATTAGTTTCAACAGGTAATGTTAGTGAAATGGATTGGACTTTTGCTGAAATAATTGAAAGGTGTTCCTATGGCGTTAATCTTTATCCTGGAGATGTAATTGGTTCTGGAACTGTTGGTACAGGCTGTTTTCTGGAATTAAATGGAACCGGTAAATTAAATGACCCTAATTATAAAGCACAGTGGCTGCAGCCCAATGATATTGTAAAAATGCAAATTGATGGATTAGGCATTTTAGAGAATACAATTCATGCTGAAGCAACTGATTGGTCGATACTTTCATTAAAAAAAGTCTTGAAATAATTTTATAACAAATGCTCACCTTATCAACAGATCAATTAAGTACGCAAGAAATACAAAAGTATTTACAATACGCTATTGCCCCAAGACCTATTTGTTTTGCTTCAACAATTGATTTAGAGGGCAATGTAAATTTGAGTCCGTTTAGCTTTTTTAATTTATTTAGTATGAATCCCCCAATTTGTATTTTTTCTCCTTCGAGAAGAGTAAGGGATAATACCACTAAACACACACTTGAGAATATTAAATTGGTGCCGGAATGTGTAATTAATATTGTGAACTATGATATGGTGCAACAAATGTCTTTGGCAAGTTGCGATTACCCAAAGGGTACCAATGAATTTATAAAAGCGGGTTTTACGCCAATAGCTTCTGAGCTTGTAAGACCTCCAAGGGTTGCTGAATCCCCTATCCAGCTTGAATGCATCGTTCAGGAAGTAATTACTTTAGGAGAAAGTGCAGGGGCTGGCAATTTAGTATTAGCATTAATTAAAAAAATACATATCAATGACAACGTGCTTGATAGCGATAAAAATATTGATCAAGCTAAATTAGATTTAGTTGCACGTCTAGGCGGTGATTGGTATGCTAGAATTACTGAAGAAAATTTATTCAAAGTAGAAAAGCCAAATACACAATTAGGAATTGGTTTTGAACAACTTCCTATTGGTATTATAAACAATGATTTATTAACTAATAATGAAAAAGGGCAGCTAGCTAATTACAGTATCACACCTGATGCGGATGTGCAAAAAAAATCAAATTTTTCAGAAACAACAATTTTGAAAATAAAATTAGCATTGGAAAATCAAGACACTGAACTTGCTTGGGAAATTATTCGAACTTCAGTTTAGCGTCAATAATTTTTAATCCGTCATTTATTAACTTAGTATATTTCGGGTATTTACTTTTTTGAGCATTTAGATAAGACCTAATTTCATTTGCTAAAGATGCATTCTTAGCATCAGTGTCAGCTAACTCTAATATTTCAAGCGCTCCTAACCAATCTTCCTCAAATTCTTTTTGTAAGTTCTCCCACAATAATAATAAACTATCATCGGCAATATGGTTCTCTCTATTGTATCTTATTTGTTGAAACAAATTTTGATAGCTTACATCTTTACTTGTATAATTTTGATGAAAAGTTCTTTGAGAAGAAACATATAATTGATCTTCAAAAATATTTTTATCAGCTGCTCCATTAAATACAGAAATTATGGAATCGCCTATTGTCATATCAAAGTTCCCCCATGATGGTTCAAAATATATTTTTTCTGTTTCATCACTTACTTGGCAATTATTAAAACTCATGAGAATTAATTTCTCATCCTTAAATAGTATATTAATTAAAACGCCACTTACTTGAATACCATTTTCATAGTTCAAGTTAACTTGCTTATTAAGTTCAAAGCCATTATTAATTAAATCCTGCTCGTTAAAATCTTCTAGTTTTTTTGATGCGCCTCGTAGCTTACCAACAGGAGACCCAAAGCCATGAACATGATAGTCAGTCCCATGCCCTTCAAGCAGTTTATGTTTATAGCTAAGTGAAGTGGGGCCATTAGTAGCAATATATTTTAGTTCATTATTTTCATCTTGATAGGCATTAATAATAACACCAGACACTTGTATACCTGAACTAAAAGTAGCAGTACAAATATTTTTACATTCAATTGCCTTTAATACACTTTGTATACCCCCAACCCTAAATGCCATTGTGCTTTCAAATTGTTTAAGTACATCAATTAAATTTTGAAAAGTAGGGGTTACAAATAGTTGTGGCTGCTCTTTTGTTATATCATATCCATATTGCAAAGCATCAATTGTATAAGTAATTTTTTTTACTTCAGGCTGCATACACGAGGCACTTTCACCAATGGATGAAAGTAAACCTGCGCCATAAATTTTTGGATTTTCAAGTGAGCCAATTAATCCGTACTCAACAGTCCACCATTGCAGCCTACTTAAAAGTGCCATTTCGGATGGAGCCCCTAAATTTTGTTGATTAAATAATACCAATTCCTCTGCTTTGGTAAGTTCCGCAATATCAACATTGGGTGTTTCTTTTAAAATAGACAGTACACGAATTGATTCATAAAGCTCATAATCCTTGGATGAAAACAAAGCTTTAGTTCCAATTTTTCCTAAATAACTTAAATATTGATTGTATTTGGCATCACTAATAATAGGAGCATGTCCTGCAGATTCATGAATAATATCAGGAGCTGAAGTATATTCAATATGTTCAAGTTGTCTTATATCCGCAGCAATTACTAAAACACGGTAAGCCTGAAATTCCATAAAAGCAGCAGGTGGAATAAAACCATCAACTGTAACCGCACCCCAACCAATATCCGCTAAGGCATCATTAATTTCTTGTAAGCTTGGAATTTTTTCAATTGTAAGACCTGCTTTTTTTAATCCAGGTATATATGGATAGAAGGCAACATTTTTTAAGTAACTATAATTTTGTCGCATTACATAACGCCAAACTGCATGATCAATTGCTGTGTAATGTTCATATGCTTGATCAACAATATACTTTCTTAAATGTAATGGAAGATTTTCAACCTGTTCATTATTGTAATTAAAAAATGGGTTCATTTTAAGAGGTACTGTATTTTGTTAATTTCATCAGGTTTAAAAACCAATGGTATTTCTAATACAATAATACTAACAAATGATAGCTTTTCAAAACTTCATTATAAAAAGGTTGGAAAAAGTCAACTTTTAATAGAAACAAATCAATATTTTCAAAATTGATATTTGTGTTTTGTATAAATTTTGGATCATGCTTATGTAAATACACTGGGCTGTATACATTTAAAAAAGAAAATAAGGGGAGAAGGAGGAGGGTTAGTTTCATAGCTGCTGATATTTAGAATGAAATTTTCCGATGAAACTATATTTTACACCTTGATAATATTGATTAGCGATTGAAGGAAGTCCAATAGGTTTTATAGAAATACTTTCAAATAATATTTTATGTTTTATGATCCAATCAGCTGGCTCAGTAACTTCTAATTCAATTAATGCTTCTTCACATAAATGATCAGTTATTTGGTAATCTATTTTATCCATTGTATTAAAATTTTGGAAGGAGATAAAATTATACATTCCAACATGATCCTACTATTTCAGCATCATAAAATTTTGTGAACAATTGAAAATTCCCTCAAATCTCTTTGGTCAGAGAATAAATTAAAAAAAAGGGACACTATTTGTATTATTTTAATAATGAAGAAGGCCCTACTAGAGATGAAATTATACAAATTCTTCTTTTAGGATCATCCTGACTCGATTGAATAACTCCTGGTGGCAATTCTTCACCGTAACCTTTTGTTTGAATTTTATCAAATATTAAACTCACTTTACGATCCTTTACTATAGCATTAAATTGATTAATTATTTCAAGCTTAACAGCTTTTGCCCTATTCTCAGATAATGTCAAATTAAATGTATCAGAACCTTGTTGGTCTGCGTAACCTGAAATATCCATGACTAAAATAAATAGGTCATTTTCAAAAACATTTTCATTACAAGAGGATACATAATTTTTCCAATCAGATATTTCTTTGGTTAACTTATTCACTAAGTTGGTTAGCTCACTTATTCCATTTTTTGAAATTACGGACGATCCAACACCAAAAGCAATATCGCTATATAGTGTATTTGTTTTTTTAGTAACAAATTGAGTTAAAACGTCTATTCGTTTACACTTTAAGTCTCTTAGTTTTTGCAGTACTGAAATTAGCTTTTCAAAATCTTGAGAATTTTTAATATCAATTAGATTTGCCTCTTTTGTCAGCAATTCTAGCTCTTTATTTGATTCAATAATTGAATTTATTATTACTGAATCAAT
>CANETM010000084.1 GCA_947441205.1 Bacteroidota bacterium
GACTCAATAAGTTATATCTTTTGATGGAAAAGCAACATAACCGTGGACAGGATGGTGCCGGTCTTGCTACTTTAAAATTAGACATCGAGTCTGGAAATCCTTATTTATATCGCCAAAGAAGTAATGCGCAACAACCAATTGCTGATTTATTTTATAAAATTGGTTTAGAAATACAAGAATTAGAAAAATTTCAACCAGATATTTCTAAGCATCCGGGCTTAATGAAAGGACACCTTCCATTTATGGGTGAAATTTTATTGGGCCATTTACGTTATGGTACACAAGGGAAAAACAATGTTGAATTTTGTCACCCCTTTATAAAAAAGGATTTAGTGCCAGGTAAAAACATGGCATTAGCAGGTAATTTTAACTTAGTTAATACCGACGAACTATTTCAACAAATTAATTTTAATCCTGGTCCATTTGAAAAGCAAAGTGATTTAGCAGCGATGATGGAAGTAATACATCATTTTTTAGTTAAAGAGGAAGCTTTAAATCCAAATGAACCTAATATAGTAAAAGTTTTAAAACAAGCTGCACCTATGTTTGATGGAGGCTTTACCATTGGTGGTTTAATAGGCAATGGTTATAGTTTTATTATGCGTGATGCAAATGGTATACGTCCTGCTTATTATTATATTGATGACGAAGTGATTGTTGCGGCAAGTGAAAGAGCTTCCATAAGAACAACTTTCAATGTTGGCGAAAATGAAGTGTTAGAGTTAATGCCAGGTACTGCATTGATTGTGGATGATAAAGGCGAATATAAAATTGAACAAATTATTGAACCTAAGGAACGACGAGCATGTTCCTTTGAACGTATTTATTTTTCAAGAGGCAGTGATGAAAAAATTTATAGAGAACGAATTGCTTTAGGTAATCATTTAAGTAAAATTGTTTTAGACCGAATTGAAAAAGATTTAAAAAATACTATTTTTTCTTATATTCCTAATACTGCTGAAGTAGCGTTTTATGGACTTATCAAAGGAATGGAGCAGTATTTAAATAATATTAAAGTTGAACGTATATTAAGTTGGGGCAAGGATGTTGATCCGGAAAAATTAACGGAGATGGTGAATCGAAAAATTCGCCAGGAAAAAATTGCAATCAAAGACGTGAAATTAAGAACTTTCATTACCCAGGATGTAAATAGGAATGAAATGGTACAGCATGTATATGATATCACCTACGGAACTGTAAAAAAAGACCAAGACACATTAGTTGTGATTGATGATAGTATTGTGAGAGGCACGACTTTAAAGGAAAGTATTATTAGAATGTTATCACGCCTTTCCCCTAAAAAAATTATTGTTGTTTCATCGGCACCGCAAATCAGATATCCTGATTGTTACGGTATTGATATGAGCAAAATGGGTGATTTCATT
Source organism: Bacteroidota bacterium (assembly GCA_947441205.1). Lineage (GTDB taxonomy): Bacteria > Bacteroidota > Bacteroidia > Chitinophagales > Chitinophagaceae > Sediminibacterium. The sequence goes on from CANETM010000084.1 coordinate 1,386, forward strand.
GCCTTTAAAGCTGTTATTGCTTTATTGGAAGAAAGAGGAATGAGCAATGTGATTGATGAAACCTATAAAAAAATCAAGGACTTAGAGGCGAAAAAAGAATTGCATACTGAAAACGTGGTAAGACAATTGTATAAGCCATTTACGCCTGAAGAAATTTCAGATAAAATTGCACAGTTAATAACCCCCAGCAATGTGAATATACCTGTAGAAGTTATTTATCAAACTGTCGAGGACTTACACGATTGTTGTCCAACCAACACAGGGGATTGGTACTTTACCGGCAACTATCCAACACCCGGAGGTAATAGGGTTTGTAATAAGGCATTTGCAAATTATATTGAAGGGAATAATGTTCGTGGATACTAAACTATAAAAGATAGAAAATAAAAAAAGGAGTTGCAATTTCGCGACTCCTTTTTTATTTATAAGTTTTTTTAATAGTTATACCCTATAGCAAATTGCATTAATATTCATACCAGCTCCCACGGATGCGAATATGACAATATCTCCTTTGTGTAATTGATGTTCGGGATATTTACCATGCTTTACCATATCGTATAAAGTAGGAATAGTGGCCACCGAGCTATTACCTAAATCATGAATGCTCATGGGCATTACATTTTCAGGTACTTCTCTTGTTCCATATAATTTATACAATGCTTTAATAAATCCTTCGTCCATTTTTTCATTGGCTTGATGCAAGAAAAACTTTTTTATATCTTTAATATCCACACCTGCTTTTTCAATACATTCTTTCATCGCAATAGGAACATTCTTAATAGCATATTCATAAACTTTACGTCCTTTCATTTTAATATATCTAGTATTTTCATCACCTTCTGGATGATAGGATTTTCCTAAGTACAAATAATAGGCTTCATCAATACAATGACTTTGTACACTTGCTGCTAAAATGCCACTATCGGTATTATTATCAGCTTCAACAATACAAGCACCTGCGCCATCACTAAAAATCATACTATCTCTGTCATGTGAGTCTACTACACGACTTAATGTTTCAGCACCAATAACTAGGCAACGCTTAGCCATTCCTGATTTTATAAATGCATCTGCTTGAATGACGCCCTGAATCCAACCAGGGCAGCCAAATAATATATCATAAGCAACGCAATTTGGATTGTGAATACCCAATTGATTTTTAACTCTTGATGCAATAGCAGGTATTGTATCGGTTTGGATTGAACCCGTTACAACGTTACCAAAATTATGAGCAACAATTATTTGATCAATGGTTTCAGGATCAATGCCTGCGTCTTTTATTGCCAATTTAGAAGCTTCGGTAGCCATGTCGGAAGTATTCATTTCTTCACCTGCATACCTCCTTTCGTAAATCCCAGTTATATCTTTAAATTTTTCTACAATCTCTTGATTGGGTGTTGGAATGCGTTCGCCATTCTCCGCATAAAAAGTATTACCAATAAAATCTTTATTGGTTTTTATAATATTAGGGATATAACTACCCGTGCCAGTAATAATGGTTGCCATAGGGGGAAACTTAGAGTTGATGCAATCGTTGCTATTCTAAGTTACTAATTATAAATTAATTAAATGTATTTGTCGCCCTTATTTCTCTTGACTTCGGCAACATATTCTTTAATGGACTGTTCTTTATCCTTGCTACAAATAAGCAAAACGTCCTTAGTATCAATCACAATAAAGTCATCTAATCCTTGAACCACCACTAATTTATCCTGTGGTGCCTTAATCATACATTTTGTGGCATCTATAACCACTACATTATCTGATGCTACTGCATTTCCTAAATAGTCCTTTTCTATATTTTCATAAGCACTATTCCATGTTCCTAAATCGCTCCATCCAAAATCAGCAGGTAAAACATAAACGTTTTTCGCCTTTTCCATAATCGCTATATCAATAGAGATATTGGTACATTGAGGATAAATTTTATCAATTGATTTTTTTTCTTGATCTGTATTGAAATGCACTTTTTCTTGATCAAACAACTCATACATTTCAGGTTGTAAATTTTCAAAGGCAGCTAATATCGTACTTACTTTCCAAGCAAAAATTCCTGCATTCCATAAAAAATCACCACTGTCTAAAAAGGATTGTGCAATTTCTAAATTCGGTTTTTCTGTAAATGTTTTTACTTTATACACGCCTTTTGTTACTTCTAACCCTTCATATTGAATATAACCATAACCCGTATTTGGATTAGAGGGTTTAATGCCCAAAGTAACTAATGCTTTTATATTGGAAACAAAATCTAATGCAAGTTCAACAATTTGTTGAAAATTATTTTCTTCTAAAATTAAATGATCGCTTGGTGCTACTACCAATATTGCATCAGGGTCTTTTTGTGCTAATTTAAAGGAAATATAAGCAATGCAGGGTGCTGTGTTTTTACGACTTGGCTCAGCAATTATATTTTCAATGGGCAATAATGGTAATTGTTCTTTTACAATAGTTACGTATTCCTCAGAGGTTACAATAAATATATTTTCAACTGGAATGAATTTAGCATAACGCTCAAATGTCCATTGAATTAAAGTTTTTCCAGTATTTAAAACATCCAAAAATTGTTTTGGATAAGCAGTTCTACTCATTGGCCAAAATCTACTTCCAATACCGCCCGCCATGATGGCTACATAATGATGATTATTATTCATTCACTTTCACTATTAATTTATAAAATTCCTTCCTTCATTAAATCATGTATATGGATAATTCCAATATATTGATGATTGTCAACAACTAATATTTGACTAATATCTTTTTGCTCCATTATCGCCAAAGCTTCAACAGCCAGTGCATTTGGTGAAATCGTAACTGGATTTTTGTGATAAATAGCTGCAGCGGTTAAGTCTTGAATGGAGGTATGTGTTTCTAACATTCTTCTTATATCACCGTCTGTTATAATACCTTCAATATTGTTACCTGCGTCTACAACAGCAGTAGCACCTAAACGATTTTTTGAAATAGTAATAATTACATCTTTCAAACTAGTTGAAATAGTAACAGCAGGTTTTAGATTTACATTTGCTATTGCACCAACAGTAAGTGTCAATCGCTTTCCTAAGTTTCCCCCTGGATGAAATTTAGCAAAATCATTTGCTTTAAATTGACAAAGGTCCATTAAACACATTGCAACTAAATCGCCCATTACCATTTGAGCAGTAGTGGAGGAGGTGGGTGCTAAATTATTACTGCAGGCTTCTTTTTCCACAGTGGTATTTAATATCCAATTTGATTCCTTCGCTAAATAACTTTCCGTATTTCCAACCATGCCAATTAACGTATTGCCAAATTGTTTTACTAGCTGTACTAAATTTTTAATTTCTGGACTTTCACCACTTTTACTAATAATAAGTACGATGTCGTCGGGCGTAATCATTCCTGAATCACCATGAATTGCATCTGCTGCGTGTAAAAATAACGAGGGCGTACCTGTTGAGTTACAAGTAGCTACTATTTTTTGGGCAATGATGGCACTTTTTCCAATGCCACTCACTATAAATCGACCCTTAGAATTATAAATTGCTTTAACGGCACCTTCGAATGAATCATCAATAAAATTGGACAGTGCTTTTATAGCAGACAGTTCAGTTTCAAGTGTTTGATTCGCGATGGTCCTAATGCTATTTGTCATATGCTTTTAACGTGGAGCAAAGTTAACGTTTCATATACTTTAATGTCTTAATTATAAGAAAACCTTAAAAAAAAGCTATTTCTTTAAATTCCATATTGGAATCAACAAATCTTGTAATAAATTCGTTATCTTATTAAACCTTACAATACCGAAAGGCTTGATTTTAAGATATTTGTAAATGCCAAAAGCTAAAAAAACCATAAAACCCCCCTCCAATAGCGACTCCAACCCCGAAGGATTGGGTAAAGGAGATATTGTCGCCGCCCTAGAGCAAAATTTTGGTTTTAGAGAATTTAAGGGAACGCAGGAAAAAGCTATTTTATCACTTTTAAGTGGCAGAGATACTTTTGTTATTATGCCTACAGGCGGAGGTAAGAGTTTGTGTTATCAATTACCTGCGTTAATGTTACCAGGATGTGCCATTGTTGTTTCGCCATTAATAGCTTTAATGAAAAATCAAGTCGATTTAGTTAGAGGGTATAGTGAAAAAGACGATGTTGCACATTTTTTAAACTCATCCTTAAATAAAGGCCAAATTAAGGAAGTTAAATCCGATTTATTATCAGGCAAAACGAAGCTGCTTTATGTGGCCCCCGAAACGCTTACCAAACAAGAAAATTTAGATTTTTTCAGTGATTTAAAAATTTCCTTTTTTGCAGTCGACGAAGCGCACTGTATTTCAGAATGGGGTCATGATTTTAGACCCGAGTATCGTCGCCTTAAGGAAATGATGGAGGAAATAAACAATCAAGTGCCAATTATTGCTTTAACAGCAACTGCTACACCTAAGGTACAATCCGATATTGTTAAAAATTTAAGTTTGCGTGATCCTGAAGTTTTAATTTCTTCCTTTAATCGCGCTAATTTATATTATGAGGTTCAACCTAAAATAAAAAAAGATTTAACGGTAAAAAGTATTGTAAAATATATAGCTGGTCATAAAGGGAAAAGCGGTATCATTTATACATTAAATCGAAAAACTACCGAGGAGTTAGCTGAGTTATTGGTTGCTAATAATATTAAAGCTGTTGCTTATCATGCGGGCTTAGATCAAAAATTAAGAGCTGACAGGCAGGACCAATTTTTAAATGAGGATGTACAGGTAATCGTTGCTACCATTGCGTTTGGTATGGGCATTGATAAACCAGATATTCGTTTTGTGATACATTATAATATTCCTAAATCAATTGAAAATTATTACCAAGAAACAGGAAGGGCAGGTCGAGATGGCTTAGAAGGTAATTGTATTTTATATTATTCTCACGCTGATGTCTCAAAGCTTGAACACTTTTTAAGAGACAAACCTGTAAGTGAAAGAGAAGTGGGTGCTCAATTAATTGACGAAACAGTTTCATTTGCAGAAAGTGGAGTTTGTAGACGTCGAAGTTTATTGCATTATTTTGGAGAAAATTGGCCAGATGAAAATTGTGGCAACTGCGATAACTGTTTACATCCAAAAGAAAAAATAGAAGCTAAAGAACAGCTTGTTAAATTATTGCAAGTTATAGAAGCCTTGGATGAAAGATTCGCAAATGATTATGTGGTTCAAATTATCATGGGTGAATTTACACCGCAAATTGGCTTGTATCGTCATGAAAAACTAAGTGTATTTGGCATTGGGAAAGAGCGTGAGAATTTATTTTGGAACAGTTTAGTTCGCCAAGCAATGCTTGAAAAAATAATTGAAAAAGACATTGAAGAGTATGGGTTATTAAAAATTACTGAGAAAGGCAAAAAATATGCTAAAAAACCAACGAGCTTTAAAATTGTATTAAATGTGGTATTTGATGATGCCAATGCTGATGATGACGAATCAGATAATGATGGTGGTGGATCAGCTACAACTGACGAGTTTTTATTCGAGATGTTAAAAGAAGTTCGACAAGTAGAGGCCAAGAAAAGAAAGCTACCTCC
>CANETM010000085.1 GCA_947441205.1 Bacteroidota bacterium
AAAGCACATTGTGAAGTTCTGGAAAGAAGCGGAAGCAAAAGGGGAGCGATATTTTCCGCATGAATTCATGTATCAAGTTATATTAAGTGGTGAGCTAGAGCAGTATTATGAAATTGATCCAAAGGACAGCTGGATTGTAGCTGCTGCAAAAAAGAATATTCCTATTGTTGTTCCAGGATGGGAGGATAGCACGACTGGAAATATCTTTGCTAGTTATGTTATTAAGAACGAATTAAAAGCAAGTACCGTAAAAAATGGTATTGAATATATGGTCATGTTGACCGAGTGGTATAGAGCCAATAGCGGTGGAAAGGGTGTAGGCTTTTTCCAAGTGGGTGGCGGTATTGCCGGAGACTTCCCAATTTGTGTAGTACCCATGATGTATCAGGATTTAGAATGGCATGATGTTCCATTTTGGAGCTATTTCTGTCAAATAAGTGATAGTACTACATCCTATGGATCCTATTCAGGTGCTGTTCCCAATGAAAAAATCACTTGGGGTAAGTTAGATATTCATACACCAAAATTTATTGTTGAAAGCGATGCTACCATTGTAGTACCATTAATCTTTGCTTATATTTTAGGACAATAGAATATCCTAAATAAATTGAAATAAAAAAAGCCCTTAAATTTTATTAAGGGCTTTTTTATAAGTTAAGATTCGCTTCTATTTTCAACTTTATTAATTATTTGTATATAGAGCTGGTAAGCTAAATAAATAAAGCAAAAAAAGGATATAGTAATAAAAATTTTTCTTGCAGTTAAATTACTTCTGTCCAATTGTAAAAGGAGAAAAAATAACAAGAAAAAAAGAATACCAACAATTCGAATTATGTTTTTTTTCATTATTTATATTTTAATGCATCAGGATCATATGGACTCTGAAATCCAGAACCTGACATGTTATTATTATCATCTAATTGAAGGTATCCATTAAATTGCATAAAACTAGTAGAACTAAACCCCAAATAAGGTATTCCAGGAAAACTTAGAGAATATCTCATACTTGTCCTTAATTGAAAGGCTAATGAGCCATTAGAAAAGTATATTTGAGGTTGTCCAAAAGAAGCGAAATCACCAGAGAAATAATAACTACCATATGGACTTGCGCTAATACTTACACTTGTAAACTTTCCTTTACTTGCGTTATATTGAATATTTATTGCGTAATTCGGAATTAACCCCGAGTTCTTAAAATATAAAGTTTTAGAATATTTAAAGTTAGGATCTTCAAAACTTTCAATTTCTACATTCTTAAATTCAAAAAACTGTTTTTGTTTATAAATCAAAGCAAGTTCATTCAATTTTTTATTAATTAATGTGGTATCAGCATTGATACACGGATCAGTCGATGTTTGAATAAAGACACTTTTTTGTAAATTAATTTTGAACATAATTTCTTCAAGTTCTGAGATCGAATAAACTTTATGAGAAATCGCTTTATCTTCATTAATTTGAAAATCGTATTTAGCTGCTAATTTTTTTACTTTTTCTAAATCTGAAGACTCCTCAACTTTATGGCAACCCATGCTCATTAGTAACGTAAAAAAGATCAAGTAATTTTTCATAAATTATTTTTTAAATGTATTTTATATTGCCAGAGTAATTGAAAGTACATTTAATAAATATTAAAAAATCATTAGAAAATATGTTTTTACTTTTTCAGGTTTAAATCTTAAAATAATATTTTAAAATCTAGTATACAGTCTATTTGATTTACGATAATATTAATAGGTAGTCATAAATAAAAAATTCTTTGTGTATGTCTTAAATAAAAAATGCCTCAATATTTATTGAGGCATTTTTTATTTAAGACGGCGGCTAATAACTAGCGATTCGGCATGTTTAAAGGAATATCTCTTTTTAACATTTCATCTCTGTTGGCAATTTCACAAGCTGTATAATATACCATTACAGTTCTCTTTTGCATTAAATCAAAATTAATTTTTTCAATGGTATCAGTTGCTTGGTGATAGTCAGCAAGTAACATTCCGTCATAGAAAAATAAAATAGGAACACCCTTGCGCGCAAAGTTGTAATGATCGCTACGATAGTAAATCATATTTTTATCATTAGGGTCATCGTATTTATAATCTAATGTAATGTTGGTTGATTTTTTATTAGCTTCCTCGTTAATAGTTACTAATTCAGAACTTAATTTGTCGTGTCCAATTACATATATATAACTTAAAGTATCACCTGTTTTACGCTCAGTGTCAACACGACCAATCATATCCGTATTCAAATCGGCAGTTGTTTTTTCCAATGGGAAAATAGGATGTTCAGAATAATACTGAGAACCCCATAATCCTTTTTCTTCTCCACTCACTGTCATAAAAACAATGCTACGTCTTGGACTTTTTCCCGCTTTTGCAGCAGCTGCAAAAGCTTCCGCCATTTGCATTACGCCTACTGTACCTGATCCGTCATCATCAGCACCATAATAAATAACATTTCCTCTTTTTCCTAAATGATCATAGTGACCCGTTAAAAATAAGTACTCGTCTTTTTTATCGGTACCTGGTAAGACTGCAATTACATTGCTACTTTCTAAGTTACTAGTTGTTTTTGTTGCTGCAATAGCCAAAGTAGTTGAATAATCACCTTTGTTATTTGAAGCTAAATCATTAACTGTTGCTGCTGATTTACCTAGTATTGCATTCGCAACAGCAGTTGAGATATTTGCCATTAAGAAACCAGCCGCATCGTTCTTTTTCAAGTACATACTTCCTTTTGTTTCAGTAGCCACTTTTCTTGGAAAGTTTGCTGACACAATTAAAAATCCTGATGCACCTTTCGCAATAGCTGCACGCATTTTTGACATAGGAGATGCAGGGTTGGCATTAAATGCACGATTGCCACCTTGACCCATCGTTGGCACACCAGCACTAGAACCTTCTAAAATTAGCACCATTTTGCCCTTTACATCCAAGCCAGTATAATCATTAATTCCTTTTGAATCATCTACTATTCCATATCCTGCAAAAACAACATTACTAAAATCCCATTTCCCAGTGACAATAGTTTGTAAGGAAAAAGTAAAATCGGTATCCCAAGAAAATGATTTTCCATTTACTGTAATATTTTTTTCAGTCAAAACATCCTGATATACAGGGTAGGTTTGTTGATAGCTATCACCGTTTCCAGGCTTCAGTCCCATTCGTTTGAATTCTGATTCAATATAGGCAGCAGCCTTTTTTTGACCAGGGCTTGCTGTTTCACGGCCTTCCATTTCAGCACTTGCTATAACTGACAACTTTGCTTCTAAGGCTTTTGTTGTTATTACACTGCTGTACTTTGTTAAATCTTCTGTTTTTTGTGCAAAAGAAAGAGTGCTTATAAAAAGCGATAAAATCCAAATTAGTTTCTTCATGTAATTGATTTTTAAAACTGTATTAATGTATATTTAATGAACAAGAAATTTTATTAATTCTATTTTGATGTCTACCACCTTCAAAAGCAGTAGTCATAAATTTTTCAATCATTTCCTTAGCTAAGGATAAACTTACGAATCTTGCAGGAACACAAATCATGTTAGCGTCATTATGTAAGCGTGTTAATTCCGCTACTTCAGTTACCCAACATAAGCCAGCTCGAATGCCGGCATGTTTATTGGCAGTCATTGCTACACCATTTGCACTTCCACAAAAAAGAATGCCGAAACTAGCTTCGCCTGTTTCTACACTATTTGCAGTGGGGTGAGCAAAATCAGGATAATCAACAGAGTCAGTATTATAAGTGCCAAAATCTTTAACAAGGTAGCCTTGGCTTTCTAGCCAATTTTTTACTTCGTTTTTATAATCAATCCCTGCATGATCACAACCTATTGCGATAGGTTTTTTAGCGTCAAATACAAATGCCATATTATTTATTTTCTGATGTTTGAAAATTAGATTTATGAATTCATTTTATTAATCCCACTCTTCATCTTCCTCCTGCTTCATGTTTTTATTTGCCCAACGGGAAACGAATATGCTAAATTCAAACAAGGTATATAATGGTATAAATACAATCGTTTGACTATACCAGTCTGGACTTGGCGTAATAAAGGCAGATACGATTAAAATAATGACAACAGCATATTTCCTAGTGGTCGACAAAAATTGGGGTGTGATTAAGCCAATTTTTGTCAATAAAAATACAATCACCGGTAATTCAAATGCTATACCACAACCTAAAATCAAATTTGTTAAGTTATCTAAATAATCAGAAAAGGTGGGTACGGTTGTAATTATATTTTTGGTACCTAATTGAAAGCTAGCCAAAAAATTAAAGGTAAACGGACCTAATACAAAAAATCCAAAGGAGGCGCCGAGAAAAAAGAAGAACGACACCCAAAAAATCATGAACCTGGTATTTTTTAATTCTTTTTCTTTCAATGCTGGTTTGATAAATAACCAAATTTGCCAAAACACAAATGGAAATGCAATAATCAATCCTCCTACCATCGCCATACTTATGGCACTTAAAAACTGACCTCCAAAAGTGGTACTTTGTAATTGTGTTTTTACAGCAGGCATACAAAGTGAATCCCCTAAATGTAAAAAGTGGCTTAAATTACAAAATACACGATAGGTGATAAAATCAGGATTTAATGGACCCGTAATTACATTATCCATTATCCAATCCCTATATATAAAAAGTACGATTGCTGAAATTAGAATAGAAGAAACGGACCTAACAATGGTGCCTCTTAACACTTCGAGATGGTCGATAAACGACATCTCAGATGCTTCATTTTTTTTAAATCGATCAAATATTGCCATGGAGCTATTTCAATGAGTGCTAAAGTTAAGGTTTATCACTCAAAAAGGGGGGCCAATTTTGTAAATTTTAGGAATGAATTTTAAGTTTCACTTTTTCAATCCTGGTATCGCTTACAGCTAATATTTCGGCATCAAAATGAGCCAGTTTAATAACCGTTTTAACCTTTGGTATGGATTCGTGAAAATGTATTAAATAACCACTTAATGTTTCTGAGTTTTCTGCGCCAAAGTCAATATCATATTTCTCATTTAAATAATCTAACTCCAATCGACCGCTAAAAATGAACTCTTTATCTGAAAGCTTTTTTTCTACAAATTCTTGTTCATCATACTCGTCGTCAATCTCTCCAAATAATTCCTCTAAAACATCCTCCATCGTGACCATGCCTGCCGTTCCGCCAAACTCGTCTACTACCCAAGCAATACTCTTTCTTTTTTTAGAGAACAAATTGATTAAATCAGCGGCACTCATACTTTCTGGCACCAATAAAATAGGATGAATGACAGACTGTAAGTTTTTTGGTTTTTGGAATAAATCAAGTTGGTGAATATACCCCACAATGTTATCTAAAGTGTCATCATAAACAATAAGCTTGCTTAATTTGGTTTCAACAAATATGGATTTTATTTCTTCAATTGATGTATTTAATTCTACCCCAATAATTTCAGTTCTAGGAACCAAACATTCTCTTATTTTAATTTCAGGTAAACCCAGTGCATTTTCAAATAAGTCGGTGTTTAGTTCTTGTTGTGAAGGATGTTCAACATTTTGTTGAATAAAATGAGCTAAATCAATTTTTGAAAACGCTTCTTTTTTATTGGAAACTTTTATTTGAAATAAAAATTGCAATACCCATTGAGCAGTAGTCACTAAAATTTTAGTTAGTGGTTTAAACAAAACATGAAAAACATTTGCCATGATTGCAAACCTTGCAATTAAAGTACTTGCCCTAGCTTTAAAAATGGCTTTAGGCACTAATTCACCTATGAATAATATTACAAATGTGGAAAGGATTGTGTTTCCCAACAAAATGGTATAATTATCAAAATGGTAATGTTCCCATAAATATTTTTCCAAAAGCTGTTCAAATAATATTCCGAATACAACTAAGGATATATTTAATCCAATCAAACAAGTTCCAATAAATTCAGTGGGTGCTAATAAAAAGCGCGCAATAATTTGTCCTGATTTGTCTCCATTCTTTTTTTTCAATTCTAAACTTAATCGATTGGCACTCACAAAGCCAATCTCATAACCTGAGAAAAAACCAATTAATATTAAGGATGCTATTATTGCAAAAATCATAGTATAAAGATATTCTTTAATTTAACTAATTGATACCACTACTATCATTTATTATGGCGAAACTATTTGATTGAGGCTTAAATATTTTAATATCTGTTAAGTCTTGATTTGCCTCCATCCCTAATCCGTATATTTTGGATATTGGGTTGTGCTGCTTTACGACAACTTCCTTATCGGTATGAAATTTACTGGTAGCTTGGTCCCAATACATTTCTTTACACCATAAAGTATCACCACTAACATTGAATACAACTACATTTCCTTTTAAAAAAAACTTATTCTGCTCTTGAATATAATTGGCATAATTAGCACTTAACTTACTTTCAATTTTAGTGCTATCCTTGTAAAAATCAACTTTAATTGTATTTGGAAACTCAATCATCCTTCCACTATCAACTAAATATTTTTTCATAATAGGAGCAGTTAATTTTGCGTTCATTTTACCGCCCTCACTCATATAAATTAACACGTCTTTTCCAATATCTATTCCACCAGCATTATCATTCAAAGCCTTAACATCATTAATATTATTTTCACAAGCAACCATAAAAAAGCAGCTACTCACTAAAGTAACTGCTGCTTTAAATATGGTATTCATTTTGTTATTAATCATACTTGCGTTTATTAAACCAAATATCACTCAAACTATATCCAACAGTAAATTGGTAATAATTTTCTTGAAAGCTATTTGCGCTACTACCTCTTTTCCCTAATTGGAATGCTAAATTTAATACTGAAAATTGATAATCGTAAGAACGATATTTACGAATTGGGAGCCCTAATCCAAGTGAAAATGAAGTTGTTTGAAGTCCATTTGCATCAAAGTTTATATAATCCTTTCCAG
>CANETM010000086.1 GCA_947441205.1 Bacteroidota bacterium
ATAATAAAGTTAAAATCCTAGGGATATTGGATTTGTCATCATCATCAAACCACTCCTCCAATACTTTTAGTTCAAAATTATATTTCTTAGCAGCCTGCAAAAAATCTGAAATATTATGCGTGAAGCAGGTTACAATTTGTTCACCTTCTTCAGTTGTAAATCGGGCTTTGGATCCTGCGTATTGTTTAAAAGGGTGCAGTTCACCAATATAGACATATGCCTGTTCGTTGGTAATAAGCGCTATTTTTTCAAAAACACTATCAAGATGTTCAATATGTTCAAGTACAAGACTAAAGGCTATTAAATCAAATTTTTCAATTGTAAAATCCCATGGCTTATTAATATCAGCAATTACAAATTGAGTATTTGTTGATTTAACTTTTTCAGTAGCTATTGCAAGCATTGCCTCAGAAAAATCAACTGCTGTGATTTGCTTAGCATGATGCTGAAGCCATACTGTATTCTTACCCGTGCCACAGCCAAATTCAAGCACCTTATCAAATTTGATATTTGACAAGGTGGCTTGCAATGCTTTTCCTTCTAAATCTCTTGTTTTATTTTCATTGGTATCATATTGAGATGACCAAATTTGATACCCTTCTTTTACATTCATACTACTTCTAAAATAAAGGTTGCTACTAATTTGAATTAATGACCAAAGCTACCTTGAAATTTAGGAACATTAATTAATTCAACCTCGATATTTTTATTAACGGCAGTTTCTTTGAAATTATAAATAATTTCAAGCACATCTAAGTCAATATAGTGAGCATTGGTTCCGTCAATCACCACTTTTATGCCGTTATCAATTTGTGATAATTTTTTCGCTAAACTTCCTTTATTTAAAAAAGTTACATGCTCAGTTAAATCTATTTTAATGAGACCACCATTATTTAATTTGTCATGATGAATGATATAATCACGACGATAATTAGCACGTAAAATATAAAAGATAGCCACGATCATGCCCAAGGTGATACCCTTTAATAAATCACTAAATTGAATCGCTACAACGGTTATGATAAATGGAATAAACTGTTCCCAACCTAGTTTATACATTTGCTTAAATAAAGAAACCTTTGCTAATTTATAGCCCACTACTAATAAGACTGCTGCTAAACAAGCCAAAGGAATTTTATTCAAAATGGAGGCTAACAAAATAACACTGATTAATAATAAAATACCATGAATGATAGCAGATAATTTAGTTTTTGAACCAGCATTCACGTTTGCAGAGGTTCGAACAATCACTGCAGTTAATGGTAGGCCACCAATTAATCCAGAAATCACATTACCAATTCCTTGTGCTTTTAGCTCTCTATTAGTTGGCGTAATTCTTTTTTGTGGGTCAAGTTTGTCAGCAGCTTCGGTACTTAATAAACTCTCCAAGCTAGCAATTATAGCAATAGTGGCGGCTAAAATATAAACTTTAGGATTAGCTAAACTACCAAAGTCGGGAAAACTAAATTGTTGTCCAAACTCTTGTATTGAATTTGCTACAGGTAATTTAACCAATTGGGTGTCAATTAACTTTAATGCCGGGTCATAGAACACCACTAGTTCATTTAATGCTGTACCCACTAACACGGCAATTAAAGCTCCTGGCACCCATTTTGAGATAGGAAATTTTTTAATAAATGGCATTTCCCAAATTAAAATAATGCCTATTGAAATAGTTGCAATAACGATAGACATGATATGATATGGTTGAGGCATATTTTTAACGTAACCAATTGCAACAGGCGCTTGTTTTAAAATTAAAATAATTCCAATTGCAGCTAACATACCTTTAATTACACTTGAAGGGAAGTAGTAACCAATTACACCAGCTTTTAAATAACCTAAAATTATTTGTAATATACCAGCAATGACAACTGCTAACAAAAAGGTATTGTAATTTCCAAGGTCATTAATTCCATTTAGTACAATTACTGTTAAGCCAGCGGCTGGTCCTGATACACTAACATTTGATCCACTTGCAATAGCTACCACAATACCTCCAACAACTCCTGCAATAATCCCAGAAAATAAAGGGGCACCAGAAGCTAAAGCAATTCCAAGACATAGCGGCAAGGCTACTAAAAATACAACTAGGCCGGCTGGCAAATCTTCCTTTATATATTTAAATGTTAATTCTTTTTGTTGATCTTTCATAAACCGGATTAATTATATTATTAATGTTTTTTATGTCGTTTTAAAACACAATTTACGTGCATATTTGAAGCTTAACAAAGATATCGAATCATTTTTATATATTCGGTTTGAAAGCTATTTGAGTGGATTTTTTTACGTATCTATTATTTTAGTGTTAATTTTTGAAATCATAATCAATAATTTATGAACCTAGTAACCGTTAAATCAAGCATAAAAGCGCCATTAAATAAAGTTTGGGATTACTGGACTAATGAAATACATGTAATTAATTGGAATTTCGCTGCAGCTGATTGGCATTGCCCAAATGCCACCAATAATTTAACCGTGGGCGGTGAATTTCATTATACGATGGCAGCAAAAGACAATTCATTTAGCTTCGATTTTTGGGGCACTTATCAAAAAATTGATACCAAAAAAAATATTGAAATTCTTATAGGCGATGGTCGCTACATGAAAGTGACTTTTGAAAGCACAGGTGCAGATACTATTGTTACTGAACAATTTGAACCTGAGCAAGAAAACCCTGTTGAAATGCAACAAGCTGGTTGGCAAATGATTTTAGATAACTTTACAAAGTATGTTGAACAACATTAAGTATTTTATAAAATAGTTAATGCACACTTATAACTAAAGCAAATATTTAGGATATAAATTTATTTTCTAATTCTTTTGAAGGAACAGAACATATTTCACGCTTCCCGAAAAACTTATATCTATTTTTCGCAATTAAATCATACAACCAATTTCTAAAAAAAGCAGGAAAAATAACTCCAACCACAAGTATTCGGGGCCATCCCGTTAGTAGTTTTCCAATTTCAATAATGGCGTCCGATTTAAAATATACTAATTCATTTTTAATAATGATAACTGATTGATGATTATCAGTGATGTGATATTGTTTTTTAATTTTTTCACCAGCACTTGTTTGTTGAGCTGCAAAATGCAATTGATTATTTTTATCATGTTTGATTAAAAACGTAACTGTACTGTTACATAAATTACAAACCCCATCAAAAAGTATAATATTCATAAAATATATTAATTGTCACTTACTTGCTAACAGTTATTTAGTAATTCTTTCCGTTTGTTTAAAGTAGTATGTATTGAAGATATGATTAGATACTTTTAATAAATTTTGCAGGTACACCACCAACAATCGTATTCTTGGGTACATCCATAGTAACTACTGAACCTGCTGCTACCACTGCGTTTTCACCAATGGTTACTC
This sequence comes from Bacteroidota bacterium, assembly GCA_947441205.1. GTDB lineage: Bacteria > Bacteroidota > Bacteroidia > Chitinophagales > Chitinophagaceae > Sediminibacterium. The sequence continues at coordinate 3,383 of CANETM010000086.1, forward strand.
CAGGCAAAATGGTAGCCGCCGCACCAATCCATGCATTTCTCTTTATCAAAATGGGTTTACACAATAAGGACTTTCTTTTAGTAGGGTCTATGGGATGATTCTCTGTAACTAAATTTACTCTTGGGCCTATCAATACATCATCTTCGATAGTGATGCCACCTAAATCCAAATATGAACATGCGTGGTTTATGAAAACGTTTTTTCCGATGGTTGTATGTTTCCCAAAATTGATATGGAATGGAATAAAAATACCTGTACTATTATCGATCGTTGAACCAATAATTTCACTTAGTTTTTCTCTTACTTCATTTCCATCTACTGCATTGTTCAATGCAACATTTAATTTTAAGGTGTTTGCAACCATCTGCATGAACTCTCCATATTGAGGATGATCTTGACGAACCTCCTCGCCCGACTTCATGATATCGAATATGTTTTTATGATTTGACATAATTATTGAAAATGTATTTAAATAATAATTTAGTACTAATTATTTATTGTTCCATAAAATGCTGAAGTAAAAAAATTATAATTCCTGCAAAATATCCAAGAAGTGCAATCCAGCTAACTTTTTTTAGGTACCAGAAAAAATCAATTTTTTCAATACCCATTACTGCAACTCCCGCAGCGGAACCGATAATTAAACAGGAACCACCTGTACCTGCCGTAAATGATAGTAATTCCCAAAAATAATGGTCTTTAGGAAATACCTCAAGGCTATACATGTTTTGTAAAGCGGCTACTAATGGGACATTGTCAAATACGGATGATAACAAGCCAATGCATATTGCCACCATATTTATATCACCAAAAGCATTTGTCATAATTTTCGCCATTTGAGGTAAAACACCAATCGTTTCGAGGGCTTCAACACTCATTAAAATGCCAAAAAAGAATAAAATGCTAGCCGTATCAATTTTTCTCAATGCATGACTTACGGATAATGTACCTTTTTCATCATTGTTTTTTCTTTTATGTAGAATTTCAGTAATCATCAAAATAATACCTAAGCTGAGTAACATACCCATATAAGGAGGTAAATGTGTAATTGATTTAAAGATAGGTACAAAAAGTAACCCCCCTATTCCCATAAATAAAATAAAGTTTCTTTCAAATGTATTAGAATTGAAGTTTAAATTATTTTCAATGGTAGGTTTCAATTCAATATTTTTCCCTTTAATAAGGTAAGTCATTATTAAAGCGGGTACAGCCATACTAATTAAACTTGCTAAAAATGTTTGATGGATTATATTTAATGGAGATATTTGACCCCCAATCCACAACATTGTAGTTGTTACGTCTCCGATTGGACTCCATGCGCCACCTGCATTTGATGAGATAATTACTAAACCAAGTAACATCCATTTGGTTTTTTTATCCTGTATGAGTTTGTTTAAAATTGATAACATTACAATCGTACTTGTTAAGTTATCTAAAACTGCAGATAAGAAAAAAGTAGTGAAAGCAATTATCCAAATTAATTTTGTTTTATTAGTAGTTTTTATGATTTCGGTAATACTATGAAAGCCATCATGTGCATCAATTATTTCAACGATTGTCATCGCGCCTAATAAGAAAAATACAATTTCACTAATTCCACTTAGGTGATGTGATAGTTTTTCAATAATATGATTAGGATTTGCATCATTAACCATAATTATAGTCCAGCATAAAACGGCCATAATGATAGCAGAAGCTGATTTGTTTATTTTAATGCTATGCTCAAGTGTAATTGCTATATATCCTAATATAAAAACTAAAATAATGGTTATTGCCATTTCAATATTTATTGATTCTATTTCAAAAGTAATCTATTAAAACAATTGTAATCCAAAGCGACCAAAATAAATGAAAAGGAGGTTATGATATTTCTTCATAACCTCCTTTTGCGTTCAAGTAATTAACTTAATGAACCTTATTATTAATGTGGCAATTTATCCTTAAAATAACCATATGTCCATGTTCCTGCAATGGCACTTAAAATAACTACACTAATTGCATAAAAACCTGCACCAATGTGCGCATATAATGGTCCAGGACACGCCCCTGTAATTGCCCAACCAAGTCCAAATAAAAATCCGCCATAAATTTGACCTTTATTAAATTCTTTATTTGCAATTACAATAGTTTCCCCCTGAATGGTTTTAATATTAAATTTTTTAATTAAAAAAACCGAAATGGCTCCAACTAATACAGCTGTTCCAATTACGCCATACATATGAAAGCTTTGTAATCTAAACATTTCTTGAATTCTAAACCAAGATATAATTTCAGCTTTAACAAAAACGATTCCGAAAATTATTCCAACTAAAATGTATTTGATATTATACCAAATGGGTTCCTTTTGATCTGAAGCATTAACGCAAGCCGTGTTAGCGTCAATAGATTGTACTTTTTCTGTGTTCATATATAAAAATTATAAAGATAAAATGTATGGTAAAATAAAATTAGACATCAAAAATCCGCCTATCATAAAAAATATATTGGGTACGAAATTGAAAACAAAGTGAAGAGCACTTTTGCTGAGTTCCATGCCTTTAAACAGCAAATAAAAACCAATGAATTAGTTTTAAATGCAACTAAATTATTGCTGGATACCGAAAATATAAAATTTCAAATGGGTGAAAGTAGTTTGTTTCTTATCAATACTCGAGAACTAAAATTTATTGAAACCGAATTAAAACAAGTAACCTTAAAAGTAAAGTTTTATAACAGTATTTATAAAAACTTATGGTCACTTGGGTCGCTTAATTAAGGATAGTCATTACCAACCTCCTCGCAAGTCTTAATATGTATGAAAATATTTTTTGATACATATATTAAAAGTATAATTGTACTAAACTAAAAGAGGTTTATGAATTAAATCATAAACCCCTATCAACTAATCGTTATACTATAAAACAAAAAACCTATTTCTTGTTTATAATTTTGTAGTCTTATAAACTTTTATCAATCCATCGTTTTCGCTACTTATTACTATTAAGCTTTGATTAATTGGACTTTTCGATGCAGGAATAAATAAAACACCTTCTGGCGCATCACCAGTTTTATACATTTTTATAAAAACAGGATTGGTTGGTATCGTTATATCATAAATCGCAAAAGCGTCTGCTCTTTCTAGTCCTATTATTGCTATTGTTTTACTACCTACTCTTCCTATTGTTACCGATTCGGGTTCTACTGATTTATCATCACTTCTAGCATCATCATAAATAGACAAATCCTTTGCTTTATTATCTAATTCATTTTTACTATCAAAAATTTGTGTCCCAGTATTAGCATCCCAAACACTAAATGATCTTGACCCTAATGAATACAAGGCATCAAAATCACCATCTGCATCAGCGTCACCTAAGGTTGTTGTGATGTTTAATCTGCCTAAATTTGCATC
>CANETM010000087.1 GCA_947441205.1 Bacteroidota bacterium
GGTTGTTAATAATCAATAAAATTTAGTCTTATTTTTGCTTAAAATTACCCCTATGCCTCTTGTTGATCTTGTGATGCCAAAACTGGGTGAAAGTATAATGGAAGCGACCATTTTAAAATGGTACAAACAAGTAGGTGATACTATTCAACTTGATGAAACTTTATTAGACATTGCTACCGATAAAGTGGATAGTGAGGTTCCCTCTATCGTAGGAGGAGTTTTAAAAGAAGTTTTATTTCAAGTAAATGATGTTGTGCCCATTGGAACTGTTATAGCACGTATTGAAACTAACAATGAAATTAAAGCTGAAACAAGTGTTACTTCAACACCCACCCCAGAAATAATTATTGAAAATCAACCACTTGTAGTTGAAAAAAAGGACATTTTGGATGAGAAAGAAATACCTTTTAACCCTACAAATTCAACTTTTCAATCAAATATCTACACGAAGTCTGAGGATAAATTTTATTCTCCATTGGTTTTAAATATTGCACAAAGTGAAGGTGTTAATTTTAGTGAATTGGAAAAAATTCCTGGAACAGGTTCAAATGGCAGGGTCACTAAAAATGATATTCTACAATATATAGGATCAAAAAAAGGAATTGCAATAACCTCAAAAATAATAGTTCAAAATACACCCAGTGAACCTATTACCCCTGTTGCATCAAATATTCCTAATGAACCTATTAAATCTGATATTCAATCAAAAGTTGTATTACCAGTAAATCACAATACTGATAATAACAACAATACTGATAATAACAATAAATTAAGTAACCCTAGTGAAGTTATTGTTTCTGGGAATATTGAAATAGTTGAAATGGATAGAATGAGGAAACTTATTGCTAAACATATGGTTGATAGTGTTCAAAATAGTCCTCATGTTACTTCGTTTGTGGAAGCCGATGTAACCAATATTGTTTTATGGAGAGAAAAAGTAAAACAAAATTTTGAAAACTTACACGGAACAAAACTTACCTATACCCCATTATTTTTCGAATGTATTGCTGCTGCTTTACTTAAATTCCCAATTGTTAATAGCAGTTTACAAAATGATCAAATCATTTATAAGAAAGATATTAATATTGGAATGGCAACTGCCCTTCCTACGGGTAATTTAATTGTACCTGTCATCAAAGGTGCCGATCAATTAAATTTAGTTGGTTTGAGTAAAGCTGTTAATGGTTTAGCTGGTGCTGCTAGAAACAACCAACTAAAACCAACAGATATTCAAAATGGAACTTTCACAGTAACTAATGTGGGTACTTTTGGAAGTTTAATGGGGACACCAATTATTAACCAACCACAGGTTGCAATACTAGCTTTAGGCGCCATCAAAAAACGAGCAGTAGTCATTGAAACACCGCAAGGTGATGTTATAGCAATTAGACACATGATGTACTTATCCATGAGTTATGATCATAGAATCGTTGACGGCGCAGTGGGATCACAATTTTTAACGACAGTTGCTAAATCGTTTGAGAATTGGGATATGTACCGTTCATTTTAATTCAAACCCCAATCCCTTCCTTTCATTATTGCGGGCAACCCTTTACTCATCCAAGTAGGCATTGGAGCACCCATTAAATAATGGTCGAAAAATTGCTGTTCTCTAATTTGAATGTCTTTCTTATTTTTTCGCTCGACTAAATTATGCGCTTCATTATTGTAAACCAATAACCAAACTTTTTTATTGAGTCTTCTCATAGCAGTAAAGTACTCTATACCTTGATACCAAGGCACGGCATCATCAGCATCGTTACTCATAATAACAAGTGGGGTTGTTACACTAGGCAATGAAAACAATGGCGAATTCTTTATATACAAATCTGGTCTTTCCCATAAGTTTGCTCCTATTCTACTTTGTGTTTTTTCATATTGAAACTGTCTAACAATACCTGGCCCCCATCTTATACCACCATAAGCGCTTGTCATATTTACCACAGGAGCTCCAGCCCAAGCCGCAGCATATAAGTTTGTTTTATTTATCAAATAGGCAATTTGATAACCTCCCCAGCTTTGACCTTGTAATCCAATTTTTGTACTATCAATAAAACCTTTTTGAACCATAGCTCTAGTACCACTTAAAATGTAATCATACGCGCCTTGTCCAGGGTAACCTTTTTGATACCAGATATCTGGTACAAATACGATATATCCACGGCTAACAAAAAAGGATATGTTTAACCTTGAACCAGTTGGGGTTGGCGGAATATAATTATGAAGGGTTTGATTATTACGTTCATAAAAATAAACAATCATTGGATATTTCTTTTGAGCATCAAAGTTTTCAGGATAATATAAAATGCCTTCTGCTTTTTTACCTGTATAAGCTTTCCATGAAACTAATTCTGTTTTCAACCAATTGTAGTTTTTCTGTTGTTCATTTATATAGGTAATAGCAGATGGATTTTGTAAAATATTTGAAAATTGATACCCAAATAAATTAGGGGCTGTTTTTTCGTCTTCTTGCATGACAACCATTTCATTAACATATTTTGCTTTTTCAATGGTCGTTATATGCATAGGTAATATATTAATGAAATTATGTTGTTTATTTACCAATGTTAAAATTGAAACAGATTCAGTTTTGTCTATTTCATTGTATCCTTTTAATAAAATAGAATCCCTATTTGAAATCGCTTGGCGATCTTCGTTTGTTTCAACAAAGCGGAAAACTGTTTTTGTTAATCGACCCTTTGTTAATGCAACCGAAGGTTTAACACCATTCGCGTCAACTAACCATAAATCATAACGATCATATATAATAATGGATTCGTTATCGTCCATCCATTTAGCAATTCCATAAGCATTAGGGTCATCGGGAACATCATTATCCTCATCAAATAATGGGAATTTAATATCCTTAGCTAGGGATACTTTTGTTTGTTTTTTTGAATCATATGAAAAATATTTTTTTAATATTTCATCATAAAAAATGATACGGTCACCATTAAATGAACTTCTTACAAGATTCCCCTTCCATGCTTTTTGAACCAAACTTCTAGTTCCAGTTTGGGTATTTATGGCATAAATATCTTTAAGACTAAACCCTTGCCACTGAGAAGGAATTTCATAAGTTGAATCTTGTATTGCATATGCTAAACCACCATCCCCCTCTTGTGTATAAATTATATTTCTGTTTTTGATTTTACCCAAATAAACTACACTGTTGTTAATAACATTAAATAAAATTGGTTCGGTAGCTTTTAAATCAGCTTCTAAGTTTTTTAATTGAACAGGTTGTAAGGCTGCATCATTGTAATGCCAAATATCTAGTCCCGCTCTTTCAAACTCAGGAAGCGTGGTATCCTTTACAGGTAAAATGGGTTGAACACCAAATTGCAATATAGACCCCGATTTGCTAAATTTTAGCGCTTTATCGCCTCCAATAGTATAATTATCAGGCATTGCTTGGTGATTTCTAGTCACAACATTTACGGCGCTATCATAGTTATTTTTATAAATATTAAGTGAATAATTTTTTTGAAGTGCTTTATCTAAACTATCTCTCTCCAATAAAAAAGCTAATGTTTGTCCTTTTTCATCCCAACTAAAACCAGTCGTAGTATAAAAACATGAATTAATTATTTTGCTATTGGTATCTATTAAATTAGCTAATAAAATTTTGGAAGTATTGTTTTGAGATTTGACTTGATACATCACTAAATTCTCACCTGATGGATTAATTAGATATTGCGCAATATTGTTAAACTTTCTACTAATATTTGTATTTAAATTATACCAAACTAATTCAGTACCTATTTTGTTAATATCTCCTTTTTTATCAACTAAATAAGCAATTTGGCTATTATTGTTTTTAGGTATTTGATATGATTTTACGGATGGAATTTTAATAATTTCAAGTGTACTTATATTTACAATTACCAAACTGTCCTTTGGCATTTCATCGGGTTTTTTCTTTTCCATTTTCGCCTTTCTAGTTTCAGCAAATAGTGGTTTAATTTTAGCAATTAAAAATTGTCCATTATCCGTAAACTGAGCTTGATTTGCTCTGGGAATAAAAATATCAGATTTAGTTTGTCTATTGTGCAATACTAGTTTAGCATCACCCTCCTGTGGATTGATTGTAAAAGAAATAAAATTTCCCTGTGGTTGATAAACTACTTCCTTTATATTTTCCCAACTATCATATACTGTGTGGTCAAGCACTTTTTTTTGTCCAATACATAGTAAACTGCTTACAACAAATAATAAACTAAATAAATATTTCATATAACAAATATGTTTAATTTGAAGTTAACTTTTTAAGGGTTAACTTTGATATGAATTTATAAAATTGTTCGGAATTATGAGGATATTTTATGTCATTGGTTTTTTGCTTTTACTACCTGCATTTACATTTGCTCAAACAAAGGGCAATTTGGTGGGAGAAGTTATTGACAAAAATTCACAAAAGCCCATTTACGGAGCAAGTGTCCAATTGGTAAATACTAAATTTGCAACACAAACCGATAGCCTTGGTAAATATTCATTTAAGGGTATTCCAACTGGACAATACCATGTTTTAATTAATTCAATGGGAACTATACCCTATCACTTATACAATGTCATAGTTGGGTCAGGAAATATAAATTACATAACAGCCGAGTTAATAGTTCAAGAGACTGTTTTGAAGGATGTTATTGTAGGTAATGTCAAAAAAACAGTTCGCGCCGCAACATTGGAGACACCATTAAGTATTCAAAAACTAACTGCTGAAGAAATAAAGTCCAGTCCTGGAAGTAATTTTGACATCTCTAAAGTGGTTCAAACATTGCCTGGTGTGACTGGATCAGCGACAACAGGAGCTGGATTTAGAAATGACATTATTGTAAGAGGTGGCGCTCCAAACGAAAACGTTTTTTATTTAGACGGAATTGAGATACCCGTTATAAATCATTTTAGTACACAAGGAAGTGCAGGTGGTCCTCAGGGAATTTTGAATGTATCCTTTATTGATGAAGTAAAGCTCTCTTCCTCGGCTTTTGATGCTAAATATGATAATGCCCTTTCCTCCGTTTTTGAGTTTAAACAAAAAAAAGGAAATAGTGAAAAAGTACAAGGTAATTTCAGATTAGGCGCTACTGAAGTTGCTAGTACATTGGAGGGACCTCTTTCAAAAAATGGCAAAACAACATTTTTATTGTCAGCCAGAAGAAGCTATTTACAGTTTTTATTTCGTGTTTTAGACTTACCAATTCGTCCTAATTATTGGGATTTCCAATACAAAGTATCACATCAAATTGACCCAAAAACTACGCTTACATTTTTAGGGGTTGGCGCCATTGATAAATTTTATTTTGTTGCTCCTCAAAATTCAACTCCCGAAAAGAGATACGCATTAAATATATCACCTACGATCAACCAATGGAGCTACACGGTTGGCGCATCTTTGAAAAAATTAGTAAATAAAGGTTATTGGAATTTAAGTATTAGCAGAAGTCACTTGAATAATGTTAATGAAAAATATGAAGACAATTTAAATCCTATAAAAAGTGAAAAAACTTTTGATTATACTTCAAATGATATTTCAAATAATATCCGATTTGATATAACTAAAAGTTTTTTAGGACTAAAATGGACAACTGGTGCAAATTTACAATCCATTGAATATGATAATTCTACTTTTCAAATTTTACCTAGACCCTATATAGATAGTGCCATATTCCCATTTTATTTGCCTGCTCCGAATATATATAAATATGCTACAAATTTAATTTATAGAAAATATGGTGCCTTTTTTCAATTAGGCAAAAGAGCTTTCAATAACAGATTAGGTATAAGTGCAGGTATTAGAACAGACGGAAATGGATTTAACACAGCTGGAAGAGAATTTTATAATAGGCTATCTCCTAGAATTGGATTCAGTTATGTACTAACAGATAAAATTAATGTGAATGCTTCAGTTGGCCGATATTTTAAAGTTGCTCCCAATACAGCACTTGGTTTTAAAGACTTAAATGGCAATTATGTAAACCGTGAAGCTGATTACATAGGTAGTAACCACTATGTAGCTGGAGTTGAATTTATACCAACCGAAGCAACTCGTTTTACTGCAGAAGTTTTTTATAAACGATATTTCAATGTACCAATAAGTTTACAAAAAGGATTAAGCTTATCCAATTTAGGAGCTGATTTTAATATTTTAGGGAATGAACCAATAAGTAGTACTGGAAAAGGACGTAGTTATGGCTATGAACTATTTGCTCAACAAAAATTAACGGATCGTTTTTTTGGAGTTGCGAGCTATAGCTTTTTCAGAAGTGCATACACAAATTTAGCTGGTGAATTCATAAAAAGCTCATGGGAAAATATTCATGTATTAAGTTTAACAGGTGGATATAAATTCAATAGAAACTGGGAATTAGGTATTAAATATAGATTCCAGGGTGGCACTCCTTATACTCCATTTGATAATAATAGCAGTAGAATTAACTTTATTACACAAGGTTTAGGTGTTTTAGATTATGCCAAAGTAAACACATTGCGTTTACCAAACTATCATTCAAGTGATTTAAGAATAGATAAAAAATACAATTACAAGAAAACTACTTTTGACTTTTTCATAGATATAACTAATTGGTATGGTAGCATGAGTGTATCTCCAAGTGTATATATATTTGAATCAAACCCTGATGGTAGCTTCAAAACAACCGATGGCAAACCTGTCAATAAAAATGGTTCAA
>CANETM010000088.1 GCA_947441205.1 Bacteroidota bacterium
CCTATGATGGCTGATAAAGTATATTTATTGCCATTGACGATTGATAGTTTGGAGCAAATTTTACAAGAAAATCAAATTGATGCAGTATTACCAACTATGGGAGGACAAACTGCATTAAACTTATGTAAGGAAGCAGACGAATTAGGAATATGGGAGCAATACAATTGTAGAATGATTGGAGTGGATGTAGCTGCCATCAACACTGCAGAAGATAGAGAAAAGTTTAGACAATTAATGGTAAAAATTGGAATAGCAGTAGCGCCAAGCCAAGTTGCAAATAGTTTTTTAGAAGGAAAAGAAATTGCACAAAGAATTGGATTTCCATTAGTAATACGTCCATCCTTCACCTTAGGTGGAACAGGTGGTGGATTTGTTCACGATGCAAGTGAATTAGATGCTGCATTAGAAAGAGGTTTGAAAGCATCACCCATGCATGAAGTGTTGGTCGAGAAAGCAGTATTGGGGTGGAAAGAATATGAATTAGAATTATTAAGAGATCAAGCTGACAACGTAGTCATTATTTGTACCGTTGAAAACTTGGATCCAATGGGCGTGCATACCGGAGATTCCATTACAGTAGCACCTGCAATGACATTGAGCGATACGGCTTTTCAAGATATGCGAAATCAAGCAATGCTCATGATGCGTAGCCTAGGAAATTTCTCAGGAGGTTGTAATGTTCAGTTTGCATTAAATCCTGCAACCGAAGAATTAATTGCTGTGGAAATTAATCCACGTGTTTCTCGATCATCAGCATTAGCATCAAAAGCAACAGGTTATCCGATTGCAAAAATTGCAGCGAAGCTTGCCATAGGATATCATTTGGATGAATTAAAAAATCAAATTACACAAACTACATCAGCCTATTTTGAACCAGCATTGGATTATGTAATTGTTAAAGTACCACGTTGGAACTTTGATAAATTCAAAGGTGCTAATGATACTTTAGGATTACAAATGAAAAGTGTTGGTGAAGTAATGGCAATTGGCCGAAGCTTTACCGAAGCTATTCAAAAAGCTTGTCAAAGTTTAGAGAATGAAGCAATTGGATTAGGATATTATGGAAAAAGTTTAATGAAGAACGAAGAATTAATGGAGTATATAAAGACACCAAAATGGGATAGAATTTTTAGAATCAAAGACGCCTTAATGCAAGGATCAACGGTGCGTTCAATTGCAGCAGCAACAGGAATTGACAATTGGTTCTTATATCAAATTCGCATTATCTGCGATATTGAAAAAGAATTAATGAAATATACATTGGAAACTTTACCAACTGATGTTTTAAAAGAATCTAAGAAGCATGGATTTAGTGATATGCAAATAGCTAAGCTATTACACGGAAACTCCAATGATGATGCAGTGTATGAAAAGCGTAAAGCATTAGGCATCACAAGAGTTTACAAAATGGTGGATACATGTAGCGCTGAGTTTGAAGCAAAGACGCCTTATTTTTATTCAACATTTGAAAACTAAAATTGATACTAGCTATTAGAAAAATATAAATTACTAATAGATTGAAAATAAAATACAGCTTTAAGAAATCAATCATAAATAGTATTTCAACTTAAAAGCACAACAATAAAAAATATGAACGCAAAAGACATAGTAGCACAAAACGAAAAAGAAACAAGAGCAGGATTTGGTGATGGCATTTTAGAAATTGCTAGAGAAAATAAAGACGTAGTTGTTTTAACTGCTGACTTAGCAGGTTCATTTAAGTTAGGGCCATTGATGAAAGAAATGCCTGATCGTTTTATTGAAGTTGGAATTGCTGAAGCCAATATGATTGGTATTGCTGCTGGTTTAACAATTGGAGGAAAAATTCCTTACACAACAACATTTGCAGGATTCAGTACAGGACGTGTGTATGATCAAATTAGACAATCAGTTGCTTACTCCGATAAGAATGTAAAAATTTGTGCATCACATGCTGGATTAACATTAGGAGAAGATGGTGCAACACATCAAATATTAGAGGACATCGGATTAATGAAAATGTTACCTGGTATGACAGTGATAGTACCATGTGATTATAACCAAACAAAAGCTGCAACAAAAGCAGTAGCTAGTTACCATGGACCTGTTTACTTACGTTTTGGTCGTCCAAAATGGCCGAACTTTACAAAGGAAGACGGAAGTGATTTTGTAATTGGTAAAGCACAAATATTAGCAGAAGGAAGTGATGTAACTATTATTGCATGTGGTCACTTAGTTTGGAAAGCAATTGAAGCTGCAAAACAATTAGAAGAACAAGGAGTAAGTGTAGAGGTAATTAATTTACACACCATTAAACCTTTGGACGAAGCGGCTATTATAAAAAGCTTGCAAAAAACAGGTTGTGTAGTTACAGCCGAAGAACATAATATTATTGGTGGTATGGGTGATGTGGTTGCACAAGTAGCTGCTAAAAATTGTCCAGTGCCTCAGGAATTTGTTGGAACCAAGGATACATTTGGAGAAAGCGGAACACCAAACCAATTATTAACTAAGTATGGTTTAGATGCAGTGAACATTGTGGAAGCTGCAAAGAAAGTAATCGCAAGAAAAGTTAAATAATAAAACGCTAAGGTGCTAAACGCACTTTAGTCCAGCTATGATTTTCATTCAGAGTGTAATGTAAGCGATCATGTAAGCGTGAGCTTCTACCCTGCCAAAACTCAATGCTTGTTGGATGAACAATGTAGCCACCCCAATGTGGAGGAAGTGGTACGTTACCTTCTTTAAACTTTTCTAAATTTAAGGCCATTAAATCCTCAAGGTAGGCTCTATTAGGAATCACTTTACTTTGTGGTGATGTCCAAGCGCCAACCTGACTTCCAATAGGACGTGAATGAAAATATTGTTCGCTTTCTTCGGTACTAACTTTTTTGATGGTTCCAGTGATACGCACTTGTCTTTCTAATTCTTTCCAAAAAAAATTCATGGCAACGTTTGGATTTGTTTCAATTTCTTTTCCCTTATTACTTTCATAATTGGTGAAAAAAACAAAACCTTCAGGAGTATACCCTTTTAATAAAACCACACGAGAGGCTGGTGTTCCATTTGAATTAACAGTTGATAAAACAAAAGCATTCACTTCGTCAATATTGCTTTGAATCGCGTCCTCCCACCAATGCTCAAATTGATCAATAGGATTAGCTGCAGTTGAAGCTTCATCCAAAGAAGCCAACTGATAGTCTTTTCTAATACTCGAAATATCTCTATTCATATAATCAATTTACTGCTTTGTATAATAATTTACTGCTTCGTATAATAAATAATATTCACCACACTCAATAATAATAACATACCTACCAATTGGTGTAATTGCGCCATCCATTCAAATACAGCCCAAGTGCCTGGTATAATATGCGCACTGGAAATAACCGTAAATATACCTAATGCAACTTGAAACAAAACCAATGTTAATGGCATTCGACGTACTGTATTCCAAAAAAAGCTGCCACTAATTTTAAAAAGTTTTATAGACCATAAAATCACTACAATTAATAATAAATAGGCTAGTCCTCTGTGTACAAAATGAATCCAAATTTTGTTATTCACTGCATTTAATAAAAACCCATCGCTACTAGTTAAGCCATTCGGAACCCATTGGCCGTTAATTGTAGGCCAGGTGGCAGCAACATTTGCTGCTTTATGACCAGCCATCAGTGCACCATATATTAATTGTAAAATCAAAATAGCAACTATAAACCAAGCAACATTTTTGATGCTGGTTAAATGTTTTAAAAAGGCTGGATCATTTTTGGATGTCCCTAAATTTTGTTTTTCTAATAAAGGAGTGACTTTTAAAGAAAGTGCGAACCAATAAGTATAGGCTAACAAACCTAATGCAAAAATAAAGTGGAGAGCTAAGCGAGTAGGTTTAACATATACCGCATCTCCTTCTAAACCACTGGCTACCATTATCCAACCAATAGCACCTTGTAAAGCACCTAATAAAAATAAAATCACCAAAGGGCGAATCATAGATGGCTGAAAGTATTTTTTGACTAAAAAATAAATAAAGCCAAAAGCAAAAACTAAGCCAATGGTACGAGCCCATAAACGATGAAACCACTCCCAGAAAAATATAAATTTAAAATTAGACAGTGTAAAATCAAAGTTCAATAATTGAAATTGAGGAGTCGTTTTGTATTTAGCAAATAATAACTGCCAAGCTGCATCATTCATAGGAGGAAGTGTGCCGGTTACAACATCCCACTCCGTAATAGAAAGCCCGCTGCCCGTTAAACGTGTAATACCACCAAGGGCAATTTGAATAATGGTCATGCCAACTCCTAATATTAACCAATTGGCAACGGCTTTTGATTTATGATCGACTGCTTGCATTTGTAAACTTCAAATAGTAATGCTACAAAGGTACTAAGTAATCGGATTGACTAAGTCATAGTCGTATTTAAAATAGCAAATTGATTTTGGTTTGTGAAAAAGAAACTTGAAATTTATGGTATGTTATTAAACGCTTATCAAAATGAATTACTGGAAGCAGGCTGTGATGAAGCAGGACGTGGATGTTATGCTGGACCCGTATTCGCCGCAGCAGTTATTTTGCCAGCTGATTTTTATCATCCTTTACTAAATGATAGCAAAAAATTAAGTGAAAAACAACGACGTGAATTGGAGCCCATTATAAAGTCTAGTGCAATTGTTTGGGCTATTGCCTCACAAACTGCTGCTGAAATTGATGCGTCTAATATTTTAAAGGCATCCATAAAATGTATGCACCTGGCTTTGGACCAATTAAAAAAGCGCCCAAAATTTATAGCAGTCGATGGGAATCGATTTTACCCTTATAAAAAAATACCGCATCAAACTATTATAAAAGGTGATGGCAAGTATGCACATATTGCAGCAGCAAGCATATTAGCAAAAACAGCGCGTGATGAATATATGGAAAACGCGCATTTGAAATATCCAAAATATGGATGGGATAAAAATAAAGGATATGGAACAGCCATCCATCGAGCGGCTATTGAAAAACATGGATTATGTTTTGAGCACCGAAAGAGTTTCAATATCCTGCCTCCGCAACTTAGCTTAATGTAATTGGGAATTACAGGAAAATAAATTTCCTTAAAAAGTGAATCGTAATTATTAGAGAACTAAAAATCCCAAACTCCGGCGCCTTGTCGAATCACTTCATAATGATCGGTGGTGCAGTCCACAACGGTTGAAGGAATAATACCGCCAATGCCTCCATCTACTACCATATCAATTTGCTTACCCCAATGTTCGTAAATAATTTCAGGGTCGGTATAATCTTCGATTGCATCACCAGGGAAAGAGGCTGATAAAATAGGATGACCTAATGTTTTAATAATTGAAAGAGCAATATTATTATTGGGTATACGCAGACCAATTGTTTTTTTCTTGGATTGTAAAATTTTAGGCACTTGCTTGCTAGCAGGTAAAATAAAAGTGAAAGGGCCTGGCAATGCTTTTTTTAAAATACGAAACAAAGAATTATCAATTGCTTTAGCATATAAGCTCAAATCACTTAGGTCTGAGCAAATGAAACTTAAATTCGCTTTTTCAGGATCCACTTTTTTAATTACACATATTTTCTCAATTGCTTCAGGATGAAAAATATCACAACCTAAACCATATATGGTATCAGTGGGATAAGCAATTATTCCTCCACTTTCCAAACATTCTTTTACCATTGAAAGTTGTCTAGGTTGCGGATTGTCTGGATGAATACTAATTAGCATATATTATAAAGTGTAAAAGTACCCATTTTTATTACCAATACTTTATGTTTTATTTGTATAAATCACAGCCTATGTTTAGTGTTATTTATTTAGAACAGAAAGTACTTAATCGAAACGCATTTAGTTTAGCCATTGAACAACAAGCGGATTGCAAGGTCATATATGAATGTGGTGATATACAACCCTTTTTAAATTTTGTACAGGAACAGCCCACCCACCCCAATTTATGCATCCTATCTGATTGTTTCCATTACGCACAATTAACAATTATTATCAAAGCCATTAAGTCAAAAAGTAAACATGCCTATATTTTATTAAAATCAGATGCAAAATTTATGAAAGGCATTTGTTTTTTATTGAAAAATGGATTGGATGGCGTGTTTTTTACTGACGAGCCAATTATTGATTTTAAAAACTGTGTTCTTAATCGAACAAGATTCAAAATGTCAGCAGACAAATTAAAATTAATCACCACCAATAAAATGAGTGAGTTTGATATTAAAACGCTACAGTATAATCAAACACCATTAACCAACAATGAAATTGAATTCATACAGGCATGTGCAAAGGATCAAAGCTATGAAGAGGTAGCAAAAGAATTACAAAAAAGTGTCAATACAATTTATGGATATCGGGATCGAATTTTTAAAAAGTTACAGGTAAAACAAAGGACCGCCATGGTGATGACGGCCCTTAAAAGAAATTATATCGACTTGTAAATCTATATTTATTATAAGTATGCCATAAAAAAGCGTCTCTTGTAGGAGACGCTTTCAAAAACTATTTTATTTCCCAAGTCTCGCGACCACGAATTAATTTATCTAAATCACCAGGGCCTTTTGCAAGTGCCTCTTGTAATTGCAATGCCATCATATCCTCATAACAAGGACGGTCAGCTGTAAAGAATACACCAAAAGGACGAGGGAAAACTGCACCTTCTTCCGATGGGTTATCAAATAAACGAGTTAATAC
>CANETM010000089.1 GCA_947441205.1 Bacteroidota bacterium
GACGCTAAATTCAAAACATTCGGTTGTGGTTCTGCAATCGCTTCTTCTTCTTTAGCTACAGAGTGGTTAAAAGGTAAGTCAGTAGATGATGCAGTTAAAATTGACAACATGGATTTAGTAGAGGAATTAAATTTACCTCCAGTAAAAATTCACTGTTCAGTTTTAGCAGAAGACGCAATCAAATCAGCAATCAATGACTATCGCGTAAAGAATGGCTTAGCAGAATTGGTTTTCGAAGAGCGTATCCACTAATTTAATACAATGAGTACAGTAGCCGAAAATACCATTTTAGTGAGCGACAAAGCAAAGGCAAAAGTAATCCAACTAATGCAGGATGCTGAAGTCACTAACGATTCCTCTTATTTTTTAAGAGTAGGGGTTGTAGGTGGCGGGTGCTCGGGTTTAAGCTATAAGTTAGATTTTGACAATGAAATCAAACCAATGGATCAAGTGTTTGAAGACAATGGTGTGAAAGTGGTAACTGATTTAAAAAGCTTCTTATACTTAGTAAATACCGAATTGGATTTTTCTGATGGCTTAAATGGCAAAGGTTTTTATTTTAACAATCCTAATGCAAGTAGAAGCTGCGGATGTGGTGAAAGTTTCGCAGTGTAGCTTTATAGCACTTTTATTCCTTGAATTTAAAAGTACTAAAAAGCGCTTTTTCATTTTTTTGAAATACTTAACTAATTATATTAATATGCCTCAGTAGAACTGGGGCATATTTTTGTAGCTTTGAAGTCTATGTGGGCAATTTGCAAAAAAGAATGGACGCAGTATTTTAGTGGATTAACAGGCTACTTAATCATTGGCTTTTACTTAATTGCTAATGGATTGTTTTTATTTGTTTTGCCAAATTATAATGTATTTGACGCAGGCTATACATCCTTACAAGTTTATTTTGATTTTGCCCCTTGGTTTTTGCTTTTATTAGTGCCGGCTATTACCATGCGTAGTTTTTCTGACGAGTATAAGCAAGGCACTTTTGAATTATTAAGAACATTGCCCATTCGTTCAAATCAATTGGTGGCGGCTAAATTTTTGGGTTCTTTTTTAATTATTTTATTCTCAATTTTACCTACTATTATTTATGCTTTTGTAATGGACAATTTAAGTTCAGTAGGAGGACTTGATTGGGGCGCTACAATGGGTTCATATTTAGGTTTATTATTTTTGGCAGCAGTTTATACATCAATTGGAATATACACTAGTAGTACAACAAAAAATGGTTTAGTGTCATTGTTATTATCAATTGTGATTTCGATATTAATATTTAAAGGTTTTGATTGGATTAGCCGTATCCAAATGTTCCAAAATGGATTTGATTTTTATATTCAACAATTGGGTTTGTCATACCATTACGAACAAGTGAGCAAAGGGGTTATTAGCGGTGCGGATTTCATTTATTTCCTGTCTTTCATAATTATATTTGGCATAGGCGCCATAGAGCAAATCAAGGGAAAGTTGCGTTATATATTAGTTATTTTATGCATTGTCGTTTTGAATTACTTGTCAAATATATTCCCTGTTCAAATTGACTTAACTAAAGACCAGCGTTATACAATAAGCGCTAATTCAGAAAAAATAATTAAAGAGGCAGATTTAAACATAAAAATACATTTATACTTAGGAGGTGATATACCATCTTACTATAAAAAAATTGCACAGTCGACATCTGTTTTATTAAATCGCTTTCAAAAACTAAATCCTCAAAAAATTGAATGGTCGATAGAAGTTCCTAATAAAATATATAAGGACACGGCCTTATTTCAGTTTTATGATAGCTTATCTAAATTAGGAGTACCCATTGAGCGCATTCAGGATGAAGGAGCTGATATGGATAAAAGAGTTGATCAATTAGTGGTTCCTGGAGCCATTGTTGAAGTGGACGGAAGCAAACCCTTTGTGATTGATTTGCGTTCAGGAAAAAAATATTTCAAGCCTTATAATATAGTAAAAGACATTCCTACAGAGGATGTGGAAGCAAGTGTTAATGCTGCCGAAGCATTACTTGAATACAAATTTATACAAGCCATTTATTTAATTAATCGTAAACAAGTACCACAAATAAGCTACTTAATAGGTAATGGCGAGCCAGTTGATTTAACGGTGAATGATATTGGAAATGCAATAAAAAATCAATATCGGTTATCAGTATTCGATTTGAAAAAAGGTTACCCCAATGCCAACAAAATTAAAACCTTAGTCATTGTAAAACCAACCATACCATTTACCGAATTAGATAAATTAAAGTTGGATCAATACGTACTATCAGGCGGAAATATTATTTGGGCGATTGATAAGCTATATGCCGAATATGATAGTTTACAAAAAACAAATGGGTCATATGTTGCTTTTGATCGCGACTTGGAACTTGACGATTTATTTTTCAAATATGGAGTTAGAATTAATTCCAACTTAGTACAAGATTTAAACTGTGCAAAACTGCCAATAGTAGTTGGAAAGCAAGCGGACGGATCACCTACTATACAAAGAGTACCTTGGCCTTATTATCCTTTTTTATATGGGAATGAAAATGCAAGTGTCACTCAAAATATGGACAGGGTTTTATCATTGTTCCCATCAAGTATAGACACTTTACTTAATAAAGAAATTAATAAAACAGTCTTATTAAGTACCGATACAAATACCAGACTCATAACCACCCCTAATTTAGTAAGCATCAATAGTGTTAGAGACGAGGCTGATTTGTATACATTTAAACAAAATCATGTCCCAGTTGCGGTATTATTAGAAGGGAGGTTTAATTCGCTTTATGCTAATCGTATTTCAAATGAATTAAAAGATAGTATCCTAAATAATACAGGGAATGCATATTTATTAAAAGGCATTACCGATTCAAAACAAATTATTATTGCTGATGCCGACATTGTAACCAATAAAACGACCAAAGACCAAAATGGAGAATTAGTGCCCATTCCTATGGGTATGTTGCCGTTTGATGAATTCCAGTTTGCGAATAAAAGCTTTTATTTAAATGCTATATCTTATTTAAATGAACCAGCCGGTTTATTGGATAGTAGGAATAAGACCATTATTTTAAGGTTGTTGGATAAAGAAAAAATTGCTGATTCACGTATATTTTGGCAAATAGCGCTATTATTTGGGCCCATTTTAATATTGTTAGTATTTTTTGCTATTTGGTCATCTTATAGAAAAGGTCAATTTGCAAGCTAGCTTTTAATTATTAACTTTACATTATGACTAAAGATCAAATTGTATACTCAGTTTTCGGATTGGTAATTGTTTTAGCACTATCTCTTGATTTAGGCTTTTTAAGTAAAAAAAGTAGTGTCATTACTATACGTCAAGCTTTAAAGCAAACCTTTTTTTGGGTATTACTTGCACTTGCTTTTTTTGTATTCATGTGGTACGAGGAAGGACAAGAATTAGCCATTCAGTATTTGAGTGGATATTTAATGGAATGGAGTTTAAGCGTTGATAATATTTTTGTATTTATATTAATTTTTGACGCCTTTAAAGTCAAAGAAAAAAATTATTCCAGAGTATTGCTCATTGGAATTTTAGCCGCAATAATTTTTAGAATTATATTTATCACTTTAGGTGTTGCTATTGTCGCAAAATTTGCTTGGGTACTTTATATATTTGGCGTGTTTCTGGTATATACAGGTTATAAAATGTTTTTTACAAATGATGGCGAGACAGTCGATCCGCATGAGTATAAAATTTATAAACTATTAAAAAAAGTATTGCCATTAAGTTCAAGTGATGGTGATGGCAAATTTGTAATTAGAGATCATAATAATAAGCCCGTTTATACAAGTTTATTTGTTGTGGTTGTTTTGTTAGCTGCTATTGATTTAGTTTTTGCATTGGACTCTATCCCTGCAGTCATGGGCATTTCACGAAGTAGCTTAGTTATTTATACTTCAAATATTTTTGCTGTATTAGGACTTAGGTCATTATTTTTCTTATTAAGAGGAGCGGTAAATGAGTTCGAGCATTTGCAACAAGGTATTGCAATCGTGCTAGTATTTATAGGTGTTAAAATGTTAGGCGAACATTATATAAATATTTGGATGGATAAAAATTCGCAGGTTATTCTTTCTTTATTAATGATTGTTTTTTGTATCACCGGATCAATCCTATATTCTATTTTTGTTAACAAACAGAAATTAGCAAAACAAAAACAATCCTAACTTATATATACATTCAATTTTACAAAATCACATGAACGGGAAAAAAGTATTTCTTTTAATAGCAATCATTATTTTTATTGACCAGGCAATCAAGTTTTATATTAAGCTTAATTATTTTATTGGTGAGGAGCATTTACTTTTAGGTTCATGGGCAAGATTACATTTTGTTGAAAATGAGGGTATGGCATGGGGTTTGAAATTTGGCGGAGATTTTGGAAAAATTATTTTAACGTTATTTCGACTAGGTGCAGTTGTTTGGGGTACCTTTTTAATAAAAGGGTTTATTGAAAAAAAATACCACAATGGATTCATCATTTGTGCAGCTTTAATTTATGCTGGTGCAGTAGGAAATTTAATTGATAGTTTATTTTATGGAATGATATTTGAACAAAGTGTTCCATTTACAACCCAAGTAGCCGCTTTCTTGCCAAGTACAGGCGGGTATGCTTCATTTTTGCATGGCAAAGTGGTTGATATGTTTTACTTCCCTATAGTTAGAGACGCTCATTTTCCAACTTGGTTTCCTATTTGGGGAGGGGAAGAATTTGAGTTTTTCCGACCCGTATTCAATTTTGCAGATGCTGCTATTAGCACAGGTGTCATATCCCTATTCGTATTTCAAGGGAAATTTTTTGCTGACACCCCTGAAAATCATGAAGCTTCTTCAGAGATAGAAGCAGAATAGTCCTAATATCACCTTACTCGGCTTAATATCTCGGTTGCTATTTACCATGCAATTTCGTACCTTCGTGCCCTAAAAATCAGCTACCATAAGCGTTTTATGAGCAATCAATACCCAGAATTCAGTGGATTACACCTGCCTACTATAGAGGCAGAAATATTAGCAGCTTGGAAAAAAGAACAAGCATTTGAGCAATCCGTTAGTTTACGTGAGGGTAAAACCCCTTTTGTATTTTATGAAGGCCCTCCAAGTGCCAATGGAATGCCAGGTATTCACCATGTTATTTCAAGAACATTAAAGGATATGATGTGTCGTTATAAAACGATGCAGGGATTTCAAGTAAAGAGAAAAGGTGGCTGGGACACGCATGGCCTACCTGTTGAACTTGGAGTAGAAAAAGAATTAGGTATCACGAAGGAGGATATTGGAAAAAAAATATCGGTTGAAGAGTACAATCAAAAATGTCGTGAAGCGGTTCTTCGTTATAAAAAAGAGTGGGATGATATTACAAACAAAATGGGATACTGGGTTGATCTGAATAACCCTTATATCACTTTTGAAAATAATTACATTGAAACACTTTGGTGGATTTTAAGCACCCTTTACAAAAAAGGATACTTATACCAAAGCGTAAGTATACAACCCTATTCGCCAGCAGCTGGAACAGGGCTAAGTTCACATGAATTAAATCAGCCAGGCACTTATAAGGATGTCAAAGACACTTCGGCAGTTGTTATGTTTAAAGCATTGCCATCAGCATCCAGCCAATTTTTATTTGATGCTTCAGCTAACAATAAAAATAATCAAGACATTTATTATATGGCATGGACAACTACGCCATGGACATTGCCATCTAATTTAGGCTTAACTGTTGGTCCAAATATTGATTACGTTTTAGTGGCGACTTATAATCCATACACTGCAATGCCAGTGAATGTGGTATTAGCGAAGGCCTTAGTTTCAAAATATTTTAAGGAAGAAGGTTTAACTATTGAAACCTTTTCTGAAGGCGATAAAATTATTCCTTGGAAAATTTTAGCTGAATTCAAAGGAGCACAGTTAAATGATTTGCGTTATGAGCAGTTAATGCCATTTGAAGCAAATGATCCAGCAACATTCGAAGGTGATCCATTTAAAATTATAACAGGTGATTTTGTAACGACCGAAGATGGAACAGGTATTGTGCATACTTCACCTGCATTTGGTGCAGATGACTATAAGGTTGGTCAAAAAAACAATTTAGGTATTATTACTTTAGTAGATAGAGAAGGAAAATTTGTTGAAGGTGTGGGTGAGTTTAGTGGACGTTTTGTAAAAAATTACAAAGACGAAAAAGACTATGTTGACGTGAATGTTGATATATGCGTGAAATTGAAAAAAGAAAATCGTGCATTCAAAGTAGAAAAATACGAGCACAACTATCCTCATTGTTGGAGAACAGATAAACCTATTTTATATTATCCATTGGATGCTTGGTTTATTAAAACAACTGCGGTGAAAGACCGTTTAGTAGAATTAAATAAAACCATTAACTGGAAACCAAAAAGTACTGGTGAAGGACGTTTTGGAAATTGGTTAGAGAATATGGTGGACTGGAATTTGTCTCGAAGCCGTTATTGGGGAACGCCATTGCCTATTTGGAGAACAGAGGATGGCATGGAAGAAATTTGTATCGGTTCCATTGAAGAACTAACAACTGGATTTATCGCTGCTAAAGAAAAAGGTTTTAATAAGGAAGTGAATTTGCAAATTGTAGATGGCAAATTAGACGTTGATTTACATAAACCA
>CANETM010000090.1 GCA_947441205.1 Bacteroidota bacterium
GAAAGCAATGCCCCTGGAGATGCTAGTGGCCATTTTTCTTTTATATGTGGAGCAAACTTATATATAAATGCATTTCCAAAAAACAGCAGTAAAACGATAATCAACCATCTTATAAAATTCCAATAAGGCAAAATGGTGCTTCTATTAATGTCAAATCCTACTCTTAACAATCTTGTTAATTGATCCTGTCCAATTAATACTATCAGACTAGCAAAAACAAGCAGCATTAAAATAATGGTTAGCCGAATGGCTCTCATACGTTGGTGTAGAAAAAATGGTCGGTTTTGCATTATTGATTTATCAAAACTTCGAATAATGCCAGTCATGGCATTGGAGGCGTAAAACAATAACAATATAAATCCAAATGAAAATATACCAACATGCTGACTTAACAAGTCATTTATAATATCAAGAATAAAATGGTAGGTACTTGAATTGGGAGCAATGTCTTTAAATAAGGATAGAATTTGTTTTTTTAATTTAAATGATTTTGGGAAATAGGGTATCAAAGAAAATAAAAATAAGAAGCCTGCAGGTAAAGCCATTAATAAGTTGAAGGAAATGGCTGACGCACGGTCATACAAACCAAGTGTATTTAATTGTTTAAATAAAAACTTAATGACTTGGTATAAATTAATTTGTTGAAACCCAGGTAATTGAATACGCTTAGCGGCTCGTTTAAGTACGCGTAAAATTGGACCAATCAAAGTAAGTATAAATGAATAAACCCTCTTTATCATCAATAAAGGAGCATATGCATTAGTTGTTTTTTCTTTTTTGATATTCATCTAATTTAAGCTGGTATTCTTTTGCAAATTTACTATGTTCTTCGAATGTAGCACTAAAATGATGATAACCACTAAAGTCCGATTTAGCTACAAAATAAAGATAGTTTGTTTTTGGAGCATTTAATACAAGGTCAATTGTTTTTGGACTCGGCGTACAAATTGGCCCAGGTGGAAGTCCCTTATGTCGGTATGTATTATAGAGGGAAGGGTTACTTAAATACTTTTCATAAATTCTTGTCAATGTAAAATCTTGCATTGCAAATTTAATAGTCGGACATGCTTGTAAAGGCATTTCTTTTTTAATTCGATTTTGGTACACGCTTGCAATTAATGTTTTATCACTATCATAATTGCATTCTTCTTCAACTATTGACGCTAGGGTATAAACTTCGTTGGGGGACATGCCAATTGCTTTTGCCTTTTCAAGTCGGTTATTAGCTTTCCAAAATTTTTGTTGAGCATCCACCATTTTTCGCATCAATTTGGGAAGTGATGAGGACCAATATATGGAATAGGTATTAGGAATAAATAACGTAAAAAGTTGAGTTGTATCGGTTTGGAATGGAGCTAATGAATCGTTATTGTTGAAAAAGTTGATGGCCGTAATACTATCAATGGACATGGTGTTTTCAACTAGTTTTGCCAATTCACCACGTGTTCGAACTTTATTTAAAATAAAATTAACGGTGGCTTGTTGGTTATTACGCATCATGCGTATAAGTGAAAGTAAACTTGTATTTTTTTTCACATAAAATTTACCTGGCTTAATTTTATCTTCCAACTTTAATACTTTACTTAATAATATAAAGCTTGGTTTGTCAAGTATAATTTGTTTTTCAATAAGTGTATCGGCTAATGCGTCTAATCCATTTTTTTGATATTCAAAACTTTCATGATCGGTATTGAAATGCGTAGTCTTTATAAAAATATTATAAGCCTCATAGCAAAACAGTACTATAAAAAGCAGTCCAATTATTTTTTTCATATTTCAAAATTCAATAAAAATCCCCACCTTTTAAGGGGTGGGGGTTTAATTATTTATTAAGGCATTTTCCACTAAAAAAATACCGTTATTAATAGCAATTATTTTGTTGCAGGCATATTGCTTGCTGGTGCATTTTGAGCTGGAACCGTAGTTGTGTTAGGAGCAGCTTGAACAGGTGCAGGAGCAGCTTGTGTTGGCGTAGTCGCTGAAGTATTTACTTTATTGATTAAGCCCTTGTCTGAGTCACCCGAACCAGCTGATTTTAAAAACAAGGTAGAAGTCATAGCTAAAACCGCAATAACAGCTACAAAAATCCAAGTTCCTTTTTCTAAAACGTCGGTTGTTTGTTTAACACCCATGAAGTTATTGGATAAGCCACCTACATTAGCGTTTAAACCACCACCTTTAGGGTTTTGGATTAAAACCATAAAGCCAAGGCCAACACATGCAGCAATCATTAAGATTATGAATAAAGTTATCATTTGTTCTTTTGTTTTAATTGTTCAATTCGAGACGCAAAATAAACGGATTTTTCAGGAATAATAAAACTTAATTTGGAATAAATGTCAATTGCCTTCCGATAATTACCCTGATTCTCCCATATTTCAGCCATAGCAAGGGTAATTACTTCAGTCGATTTATTGGCATTTTCAGCTAAAAGTTCAATCATTTTCTCCTGTTCTTTCCCAATTACCGCTATATTTTGATTATTTCCATCCTGTTGCTTTAAAACCTTTAACCAGGCGGTAAAGCTCCTTAATTGTTGGGTTAATTTATCCTGAGGTATCTTTTCTAAGTCAATTTCAATGCCCTGTGCTCCAAAATAGTCTTTAATTAAATGGCTATTGTCTTTTTCAAATTCAAGTTGACTAGTCGCTACCGATTCCTTAAACTGAGCCAATTGTGATGAAACTAGGGAATTTAATTTTTCATCTAATTGCGGGTTCAATTCTGCTTGCTCATCAATTACCATACTTTGATGTAATTGTAAGGCAGAAGGGAAGTAAATACAAGTTTTTTGAAGCTGTGATCTGAATTTTTCAGATTCAGCTAATTCATATTTTTTGGCTAGTATAAATTGTAAACTAGCATTGTATGGGTTATCATGTACACAATGCTCTAAAATATGAACATCAATAGTTTCCAAGTCGTCATGACCTGTCCATTTTTGTAATATCGTATTTATAACAGATGATTTCATGGATTACCAATTTGAAAATATTTGGTTAAAAATATCGTCTGTAATATTACGAACAATGTCCTCCATTAATTGTCCTTCGGCTTGATTTAAACTCAAATTTGCTGAAAAGTCAAAATTCCTAGTTATATCAAATTCTTGTTCTTTATTGTCAAGCGTTTTTTTCAATAATACATGAACCGTAACAGTCAAACGGTTTGTTGTTGCTTGTTGTGCACTTACACCTACTGTTTGTGTTGGGTCATAATTTGTAATCGTTGCAAATATTTGATAATGTGCATCATCACTATTGGTTCTCGTAAGTTTAGTTTGACCAATAATTTTTTGTAATAGCTTATCAGTCAACAAAGGAGATAATTGAGGATTCACATACCTTGCTTTGTTTTCAATAAAACCAATTTTAACGGTTTTAACATTATCAGGTATGATGGCATCTCTAAAACTATAAATACCACATCCTGACAATAAAACTATTAATGGTAATAGTATATAAAGCAAGGGTTTATGAGATAAACTATAATTAAATTGAAATATTTTATTCTTCAATGTTATATTCTTTAATTTTTCTATAAAGGGTTCTTTCGCTAATGCCTAAGTCAGTAGCTGCATCCTTTCGACGACCACGATGTTTTTTTAAGGCCTTTAAAATTAGTTCTTTTTCTTTATCCATTATATTTAAAGACTCCTCCACTTCAAAATGCCCCTGCATATCATTATCAATTATCAAAGGTTGATTACTATTAATTTGAACAGGCAATTTGGGAGCTACGATATTATTAGAAGGGGCTATTAAACTTGAGTTGTTACTTGAATCAAAAACTTCTTCCTTAAGGTCATTAATCATTGACTCCCTAGTGAAGTTGTTAGTTTGACTCGCTATGGATGGATTTTGTAATATTTCAAAGAACATTTTTTTCAATTCATTAACGTCCTTTTTCATATCAAAAAACAACTTGTATAATATTTCACGTTCATTTGCAAATTCACCCACAGGGGTTCCGCCTGTTACCATTGGCATATTATGCTTAGTATGAGTAGGTAAGAACCCTGCTAATATTTGGCCATTGATTTGATCAGTGGTACTTAAAACTGAAATTTGTTCTGCAATATTTTTAAGCTCACGCACATTTCCTGGCCAGCTGTAATTTGCTAATAAGGTTCTTGCCTCTTCGTCTAAAAAAATGGGTTTGGTCTTATATTTTTCTGCGAAATCAACCACAAATTTTCTGAATAATAAAGGAATGTCTTCTTTACGATCCCTTAAACTTGGCACTCGAATGGGCACCGTATTTAAACGATAATATAAGTCCTCTCTAAATCTCCCTTTTTGTGTAAACTCCATTAATTCACGGTTAGTCGCTGCAATTACGCGCACATCGGTTTTTTGAACCTTCGAAGAACCAACTCTTATAAATTCACCAGTTTCTAAAACACGTAATAATCTTGCTTGTGTACCTAATGGCATTTCTCCAATCTCATCTAAAAATATGGTTCCACCATTAACGGTTTCAAAATAACCTTTACGACTATCCACCGCTCCCGTAAAGGAGCCTTTTTCATGTCCGAATAATTCTGAGTCAATCGTGCCTTCTGGAATCGCGCCGCAGTTTACAGCAATAAATGGATTGTGTTTACGTGCTGATAAACTATGTATGATTTGAGAAAAAACTTCCTTACCAACTCCTGATTCTCCAACAATCAATACTGTCAAATCAGTTGCAGCAACCTGCTCGGCTGTATTGAGTGCATGGTTAAGTGATGGTGTATTACCAATAATGCTAAACCTATTCTTTAATGATTGTAAATCCATAATTTATATTTTACCAATTACAAAAAGTAATTGTTTCTTCATAATGCTTTTCCTAATAAAGTTCCTTTTGTAAAATCAGTCACCTTAACTTGAACATAGTCACCTTTTTTAAAGTCGTTGCCTTCTTTAGGAAATACAATTACTTTGTTTTGACTATTTCGTCCCATCCATTCTTTTTCACTTTTTTTACTATTGCCTTCAATTAAAACTTCAAATGTTTTACCTACATCTCTTTTATTACTTTCATTGGAAAGTATCCATTGCACATCCACAATTTCTTGCAATCTTCTTTTTTTAACTTCCTCCGGAATATCATCCTCATATCTTTTGGCAGCAAGGGTTCCAGGTCGTTCCGAATAAAAGTACATATAGCTATAATCATAATTAGCTTCTTTCATAATGCTAATGGTATCCTGATGATCTTCCTCGGTTTCAGTGCAAAATCCTGCAATGATATCAGCCGAAATACTAGACTCAGGCATGATTTCTTTAATGCGCGCTACTTTTGATAAATACCATTCACGCGTATAAGTACGATTCATTAATTGTAACATTCTTGTGCTACCGCTTTGAACAGGTAAATGAATGTATTTGCAAATATTATGGTACTTAGCCATCGTGTATAAAACCTCATCGGTAATATCCTTAGGGTGGGAAGTACTAAAACGAACACGTAAACTAATATCAATTTGAGCTACATTTTCCAATAGTTGTGCAAAAGTAACCGACACATTTGTCTCAGGATTATTCCAATAGTAGCTGTCCACATTTTGTCCTAATAAAGTAATTTCTTTATATCCTTTTTCAAATAAATCGCGACACTCGGCAACAATACTAAAAGCGTCACGACTACGTTCGCGTCCTCTAGTAAATGGTACAACACAAAAGCTACACATATTATTACAACCACGCATGATGGAAACAAATCCACTAATTCCATTACTATCTAAACGAACTGGTTCAATATCGCCGTATGTTTCGTCTCGACTTAAAATCACGTTTACCGCTTTTTGACCTGTACCTGCTTCTAAAATTAAATCAGGTAGGGAGCGATAGGCGTCAGGGCCTACAACAATATCCACTAATTTTTCTTCCTCTAATAATTGCGATTTTAAACGTTCGGCCATACAACCTAAAATGCCCACCAATAAACCAGGCTTTATTGTCTTTAATTTTCTAAATTCAGTTAGTCTTTTTCGAACCGTTTGCTCCGCTTTTTCACGAACCGAACAGGTGTTAACCAAAATAAGGTCAGCTACTTCGGCGTTTCGAGTACTTCCATAGCCATTTTGCTCAAGGATAGAAGCAACCACCTCACTATCGGCAAAATTCATAGCACATCCGTAACTTTCTACATAAAAGTACTTGTCAAACTGCTTATCAGTATGATTGGATTTAAATGCTTCACCTTGCCTTGATTCGTCATGTGCCTTTGTATCGTTTGCGTATAATTCCATGAATAAACCTATATAATTGTTGAGTCTGCAAATTTAGTTAAAAAATAATTGAATGTGCCAACTTGTCATATTTTAATAGCTAATTATTTGATTATGAACTTATTATTTATATTAGATAATATTCATTGTATTATTGTAGAAGCTTAACAATCAATGCTTTATAATAAAATGTATATTTGTTTAAATGAACTTGTATGAATAAATGGCTTATCCTTGTTTTCATTTGTTTTTTTTTAAAGACTTCGTATGCCCAGGACCTGGTTGTAGCCAAATTGAGATCCGAAACTTCCCGAAGCATTAAGAAGGAAACAGACACTACTGATTGGAATTGGAAAACGGGTGGGCTATACAATTTTAATTTATCACAAAGTTCATTAAGCAATTGGGC
>CANETM010000091.1 GCA_947441205.1 Bacteroidota bacterium
ATGCAAGAAGCAATTAACCTATTTATTGAGCAAGCGCTCAAGGAGGATATTGGCATTGGCGATATTACCACCTTGGCAACCGTGCCTCAAGATCAAAAAGGGGAAGCGATTTGCTATGTGAAAGAGGATTGTATTATTGCTGGAATTGAACTTGCAAATGTGATTTGTTATAAAGTGGATGCTAGCCTTTTAGTAAATTTTAGTGTATCGGATGGAGAACAAATAAAAGCTAATTCAGCAATTGGTAAAATTCAAGGATCCGTTCATTCCATTTTAAAATTGGAGCGCTTATTGCTTAATTGTTTGCAAAGGATGAGCGCCATTGCTACTAAGACTCATTTTTTTGTTAAACAAATTGCCCCATATGGTGTTAATTTATTGGATACCCGAAAAACTACCCCCAATTTTAGAGTATGTGAAAAATGGGCTGTCAAAATTGGAGGTGGGGTAAATCATAGAATTGGTTTGTATGATCAAATTTTAATAAAAGACAATCATATTCAAGCTGCAGGAGGCATTCAAAATGCTATACAATCCTGTATTGAATATGTAAAGTCAAATACTTTAACAGTACCCATTATTGTGGAAGTTAAAAATTTGTCTGAGTTTAATATTGCTAAGGAGTTTGAAATAATTGATAGAATATTAATTGACAACTTTAAGCCAAACGAAATTGTTGAATTACTTAAACATAATACTACTCATAAATTAATTGAAGCTTCAGGTGGCATTAACCAAGCTAATATCATGGAGTATGCTACAACCGGTATAAATTATGTTTCATTGGGAGATTTAACACATCATGTAAATGCTGTTGACATTTCCTTAAAAATTATATAAAATGTTATTTGAAAAAGAAATTGCTAAAGTGGGGTATTTAAGCAGATCGGTGCCTGAAGGGATTGACCTTAAAGAGGCTATTTTGAAAATGAAGAAAGAAAAAAATGCTGTAATACTTGCACATTATTATGTGAGTGAGGATATTCAATCTATTGCTGATTTTGTGGGGGATAGCTTGGCTTTGGCGCAAGCTTCAAAAAAAGCAGCGGCAGATATGATAGTTTTTTGTGGGGTACATTTTATGGCAGAAACGGCAAAAATTTTAAATCCAAATGCAAAAGTGTTACTTCCAGATTTAAATGCAGGTTGTTCATTGGCTGACTCTGCTCCTGAAGCCGAATTTATAGCTTTTAAAAATCAATATCCTGATGCGGTGGTGGTAAGCTATATTAATTGTAGTTCAGAAATTAAAGCGTTAAGTGATTATATATGTACTTCCTCAAATGCGGTTGATGTAGTGAATTCAATTCCAAAAGATAAAAGAATCATATTTGCTCCTGATAAAAACTTAGGAATGTATGTTCAAAAAGTAACTGGCAGGGAATTGATTTTATGGGAGGGAGCTTGTATTGTCCACGTAAATATTTCAATGGATAAATTAAATGTGTTAATGGAAGCACATGCTGATGCACAAGTTATTGCACATCCTGAATGCTTACCTGAAATTTTAGAAAAAGCAAGTTTTATTGGTTCTACAAAAGCATTATTGGAGTATGTTCAAACTTCTCCAGTAAATAAATTTATTGTGGCAACTGAAGCGGGTATATTATATAAAATGAAGCAAGCTGTTCCCAACAAAACCATTATACCCGCACCTGCATTGGAATCAAATTCCTGCGCTTGTGCAGAGTGTCCTTATATGAAAATGAATACAATGGAAAAATTGTACAATACTTTATATTATGAATTACCTGAAATTTCAGTGAATGAAAAAACACAGGCTGGTGCATTAAAGGCTTTAAATAATATGCTTGCAATTTAATAGTATGAGCAAATCATTTGACATTGTTATTGTAGGATCAGGTATTGCTGGCTTAAGTACTTTATTGTATTTATCAGAAACGGATGTATTTAAGCGTGGCAAATTATCGGTTTGTTTAATTGCAAAGGGATCGTTAAATGAAACCAATACAAATTGGGCACAGGGGGGAATTGCCGCGGTAAATGCAATAGGTGATAATTTCGACAAACATATTCAAGACACACTTAATGCAGGGGCATATAAAAATAATACTGCTATTGTTGAGAAAGTTGTAAAAGCTGCACCTGGGTTATTGAATGATTTAATTCAATGGGGTACCCACTTTGATAAAAATAATATCGGACAATATGATTTAGCCAAAGAGGGTGGGCATAGTGATGCAAGGATATGGCATAAGGAAGATCAAACTGGAAAAGAAATTCAAGATGCCTTATTACAAAATATTTACTTGCTTCCTAATGTACACATATTTGAGCATGCCTGTGTGATAAATGTCCATCAGCATCCGAATCAATTTTTTGGTACACAAGTATTTGAGAAAAACACAAAAACTATTTCTACCATATTTTCCAAAAAGCTAGTGCTGGCAACTGGCGGTGTTGGTATGTTATATGACAAAACAACGAATCAGCAAATTGCCACTGGCGATGGAATTTATTTAGCAAATCAATTGGGAGCCGTCATTGAAAATATGTCTTTTATTCAATTCCATCCAACAGGTTTATTCGAAAAAGGACAAATCTCATTTTTAATATCGGAGGCATTAAGAGGAGCTGGTGCTGTTTTGAGAAATGAACAAGGAGAGGCTTTCATGATTAAATATGATGAAAGAAAAGAATTAGCGCCAAGAGATATTGTTTCAAGGGCGATTACCTCTGAAATTGCATTGCAAAGTAAACCTTATGTTTATTTGGATGCAACACAAATAGAAACGAATATACTAGATACTCATTTTCCTTCCATTAAAATAGCTTGCCAGCATCGTGTTGGTTTGGATATCGGAAAAGATTTTATTCCAATAGTGCCTGTTCAACACTATTCATGTGGTGGCGTAAAAGTGGATGAACATGGTGAAACAACTATTGCTGGCCTATTTGCTATTGGTGAAATAGCTTCCACCGGTTTACATGGAGCTAATCGGCTGGCTTCCAACTCACTTTTAGAAGCTATTGCTTTTGCAAAATTTTCGATACCCAAATTATTAAATCAATTTGACTCATATACTTTGCAAGCAACAAAGGCTGAAATCCCTTTATTCAAAATAGTGGACAGAAATAAAATTCAACATTTGATGCAAGAATATGCTGGCATTGTAAAGTCGAATAAAGGTTTGGAGGATGCATTAAAACAACTTAATGAAATAAAGTCCAACTCGGAAATCGAATATGTTTTTAACTTAGTTGATTTTGAAAATACTTGCCTTTTAGAAGTTGCTATTTTGTTAATCAAAGATGCTCTTTCACAAACCGCTAATAAAGGAGTATTTTATAATGTTGACTTAGTATAATAATTTATACTTAATCATAAGGTCGTCATTCATCTGCCTACTTTCAATTAACTTAAGCTGAAGCTTATTTTCAATGCTTTGAAATGTTGAATCATTTAATACATTAATTGCTTCATTGTCTAAAAGTAAACTTGGGCAAACAAACAGCACCATCTCATCAATTAATTGTTGTTTTATTAAGGAGGCGTTTAACTTGCCACCTGCCTCGACTAAAATTTCACAAATATTTTTTCTTAAAAATATTTCGTTTAGTCCCCCGAAATTTATAGTCCCCTCTGAAAAATTTGCTTTTATAATTTCAATGTGTTGAGGTAAAGTGTCTGCATATTTTTGATCGGTCAATAAATATATTTTGGTAAATTTTCTGTCATAAAAAATACCTAGCCCTTCGTTTTCAGATGATAAAATCGATAATGTCCTGTCAACTATAATTAGGTTTAACTCTGTAGGTTCAGCATCAGCTAACCTAATATTCATAGTGGCGTTATCTTTAATAATAGTATTAGCAGTTGTTAAAATAGCATCTGTGTTCGACCTCAATACTTGATGAACATAATTTCTACTTTCCTCATTGGAAATCCATTTACTATTTCCTAATCTGTCTGCGATTTTACCATTAATAGTTGATGCGGACTTTAACACGTATTTTGGCCTCTTGTTTATTTGATTAATATTAAAAGTGCTATTTAATTCTACAATTTCAGGTAATACACAAATTTCTACATCAACCCCGGCGTCGGTCAAAATATTAACACCTGATACCAAAGGGTTCGGATCCATTGAGCCAATCACGACCTTTTGAATTTTATGTTCAATGATCAAGTTTGTACAAGGAGGCGTTTTTCCGGTATGCGAACAGGGTTCCAGCGTTACATATAAAGTGCAAGATGATAAATCCATGTTTTTTAAAAGTGCTTGATTTATCGCGATGACCTCAGCATGGGCTTCACCAGCCTTTTGATGATAGCCTTCCCCAATAATTTGCCCATTATGGTCTACTACTATTGCTCCAACAAAAGGGTTGGGCCTTATATTCGAAGAATTTGCTTTTTTCGCTAATAAATAAGCGGTATGTAAGTAGTTAGCGCTAGTCATTTAGATTATCTTTGCATCTCAAAATTACCTAGAAATAAGCATATGTTTACAGGAATTGTAACGGATGGATTAATTGTATCTATTTTACCTGACGAGCAGGGATGGGAGCTAGTATTAGCTGCCCCAAAGTTTGCGCATATTGTGAAAATAGGAGACAGTGTGGCAATCGACGGAGCTTGTTTATCTGTGATCAAAATAAACGGGGATCATTTATCATTTTATGTCTCTACCGAAAGTATTGACAAAACAATTATCAAGTATTATAAAGAAGGTGCAAAAGTGAATATTGAACTACCTATGCAACCTAATGGATATTTAGGAGGTCATTATGTATTGGGTCATGTTGATACAACTGCGAACATTGTAAATGTAATACCTGGTGAGAAAGCATGGTTTTTTACTATTGCTATTCCAAATGATTTTATAAAGTATGTTGTTTACAAAGGTTCAGTTGCAATTAATGGGATAAGTTTAACCATTAATAAAGTAATTGAAAATAATATTGAATTGTGTATCATACCGGTTACGATTGAAAAAACAAATATGTCCTTATTGAAAGTGAATGATTTGGTTAATATTGAATTTGATATTTTGGCAAAGTACACCGAACAATTATTAAATAAAAGAGAGGTAAAAGATGTTTAATACTATTGAAGACGCATTATTGGCTTTTAAAAATGGTGATCCCATTTTGGTAGTGGATGATGAGTCCAGAGAAAATGAGGGTGATATTATTTTTCCTGCAGCTACTGCTACGCAAGAAAAGTTAAATCTATGTGCTGCTGAAGCAAAAGGATTGGTTTGTATTGCGATGGATACTAAAATTGCTAAAAGATTAAATCTTTCTCCAGTAGCATCTAATCATTTAGATCCATTTCATACTGCCTTTTATGATTCCATTGATGCTAGTCCTGCATTGGGTATTACGACAGGTATTTCAGCTAAAGAAAGAGCAATTACAGCCTTACATATTGCTAATCCAAATAGTAAACCAACTGATTTTATTAAACCAGGGCACTTATTTCCGGTGGTTGCAAAAACAAATGGGGTATTGGTTAGACAAGGTCATACGGAAGCGGCTGTTGATTTATGTAAGTTAACTGGACAGGAGCCTGCTGCTATTATATGCGAGGTAATGGATGAGGAAGGGAACATGATGCGCCGCGATGGTCTTTTTGAATTTGCAAAAAAACTTAAACTCAAGACCATTACCATTCAGCAGATAATTGATTACCGAAATAAAAATGAAAATCATTTGCTTTTTGTTTCAAAGTCCCAATTGCCAACAAATTTTGGAAATTTTGACATTGAAGTTTTTGAAAATATTTTAACGAAGGAGGAGCATGTTTTAATTTCAATGAAAAATTCACAAAATAAACCCATTATTAGAATTCATAGTGAATGTTTAACAGGAGATATTTTTGGAAGTTTAAGATGCGATTGTCAACAGCAATTACACAGTGCTTTATCACTGATTGCAGAAAATGGTCATGGCTACATCGTTTATTTAAAAGGGCAAGAAGGAAGAGGGATTGGTATTGGAAATAAGATTGCTGCTTATGCATTACAGGAACAAGGCTTAAATACATATGAAGCCAATGAAAAACTAGGACTCCCAGTTGACAGCAGAAATTATATTGATGCTATTTGGATGTTGAAGGCAATGCATATTGACAACTTTTATTTACTAAGCAATAACCCTGACAAAAAAAATGCGTTACAAAATGCAGGTTTTACTTTTGATATTTTGCAAGTTGGCGTAACACCAACAAGTCATAATCAACAATATTTATCCGATAAAATTGAATTAGGAAAACATACCATTAAGTTTAATTAAAAATAGTTTCAATGATAGCAGTTATCAAAGCTCAGTTCAATAGCCATATCACCGATTTATTAGAAGCCGGTTGCATTGATTACTTAACAGAACAAAAATTACCATATACTTGTTTTGAATGCCCAGGCGCAGTTGAAACTGTAGTGTATGCTAATAAGTTAATTAGCACTGGGAAATATAAATCCATAATTGTGATTGGTGCTATCATTAAAGGGGATACGGATCATTATGAATATGTTTGTCAATATGTAACCAATGGAATTAGTCAGCTTTCTGCATTGCACACTATACCCATTA
>CANETM010000092.1 GCA_947441205.1 Bacteroidota bacterium
ATAAAGATGTGTTTTCTTCAGTTTCTCTTTCATCCCTTTCAAGCCAATCTATTCCGTAATGACTCATTACGCGTGCAATTTGTCTGCCCATGTACCACTTATTAATACCGTTTGGGTCACCACTTTTTATACTATAACGATCCTGCCCAAATGAAAATATGGAAAGCGAAAGAAAAGTAAAAAGCAGTATACCAGGTTTTAATATTCGCATGGATATATTTAGATTTTTTTTAAAGAGATTTGTAAATGATTTAAAATTCAATAATAAAGCCAATGGTTGGAATTAAAGTCCCTTCAGCGTTTTCTAACAAAAAAGGGATTGCATTACTACCATTCATTTCAACTGGCTTCCCATTGGTGCTTAAGAAACTAGAATTATCGTCTTTTCTTTTAAAAGTATACTGAGGTGATCCTGTGCTTTTGGATGCATAAAAGTTTTGAATGTCGATATAAAAATCAAAAGTGGTTTTTTTGTAGTTCCATTTTTTATCCAAACGAAGGTCTCCAGAATGAAATGCTTTTAATCTTAAGGTATTGACTTGATCATAATCAAATACTCCTGACCCCAATGTTAAAAAATTCAATCTACTTTGCTCTAAATTAAAAGGGGTATATGGTGATTCACCTTGATACCTAAATTTAATACCAAGCTCCCAATTCTTTGGTAACTTATATCCTGCAGTAGCACTGATTAAATGCCTATTATCCCAGCTTGCAGGTTTTAATATTTTATTAAGCCCTGAAAACTCACTCCAGTATAAAGTATAACTAAATACCCCAAAGAATTTTTCAGTCAATTTTTGTTGCGCAAAAAATTCAAAACCATAGGCCCTTCCTATACCATCCTGTTGGATTGGCTCGTTGCCTATCGCGCCAAATTCAATCCCCTTATTTGCAAGACTAATTTTATCTAGTACACTAACTGGATAATTTTTATATCCTTTATAAAAGCCTTCAAATGTGAATCTTGTTGTACTAGATGGTAAATATTCAAACCCAGCAACATAGTGGTTAGACTGGATATACTTTCCTGGATTCGTTAATCCATTATTGGTATAAGCCAATTGTGTGTAACTAGGCAGTCGGTAATAGGTACCATAACTAGCACTAAAATTCCAAGCATTGCTTAATGCATAACTTAAACTTATTCTTGGGCTTAATTGATCCAATGGATTTTGACTACTTGTAGAAAAACTATTGGCATCTGCTCTTAGTCCTGTGCTAACAGCTAAGCGATCGTCAAATAACCTAGTTCCCAATTGTACAAATCCGCCATACCTTAAAAAATCAACTCCAGTATTGGTATTAAAAGTTATTGCGTTTTGTATTGTTACGCCGGCACTATCTTTTAAAGCTGGTCTAAATAATTGATAAAACGCATTGTCAAATTGAACATACTGCGCTACTAATCCATAACTCAAACTAATATTATTTTTATTTTTAGTAACGTCAAATCGCAATTTATTTTCTGTTTCATTGCTTCTAATTTGATACGTGCGCGATGCATCAGAAGGTTTTTCATTATCCTCGTATCTATCTGCTTGATTGTCTAATGTGTTTCTGCTAAGCGATAAGTTCCAATACCCATCTTGCACTAATTTTTTCAATGCAATACCAAGTGTATAGTTCCATTGATTCACCAATGGATTATTATTGATAGCAAATAATTTTTCGGGGGTCGCTTTTTTGGGTGCAGCCAATCTAAATTCATCAATGGCTGCAAGTCCAAGAGTGGTGAGCGTAGTTTTTTCGTCAATTTTCGTAGTGGTCTTAAATTGATAATCCCAATAATTGGGACGTATAGGCAAATCCAATGCTTGAAATAACAATTCTAAATAACTTCGTCTCACTGAGGCTAAAAAAGTTGTTTTTTTAGAAATGGGCCCATCTAAAGTTGCTGCAACTTCTGTACCACTCATTCTAAAATTTCCTTGTAATTTATTTGCGTTGCCATTCTTTTGACGAAACTGAAAAACACTACTCAATGCATTGTCATATCTAGCATCAAATGCAGAAGTGCTCAATTTGACATCCTGAATAAAACTCACGTTTAATATACCTTGAGGACCACCACCACTTCCTTGTGTACTAAAGTGATTAATAATGGGTACTTCAATACCATCAAGATAAAAAACGTTTTCACTTGGTGCACCACCTCTAATGATAATATCGTTTCTAAAAGTACCGCCTGCGGCACCACCACCCACACCTGGTAAAGATTGAATCACTTTACTAATATCAAAATTACCTCCTGGATTGGCTTTAATATCCTCGGCAGTCAATCTTTGAATACTTAATGGGCTCTCCAAAGTGGTAGCTTTTGCAGTATTTCTTCTACTTGTAACAGTAACTGAATTCAATACATTAATAGCAGGTTCGAGTTCAATGGTAAAGGTGTTTTCATTACCCGATGTCACTATGACGTTGGTCAGTAAATTATCTTGTATGCCAAGTCCAGAAATTTTAATGGCATAGGTCCCAGGTAAAAGACTTGTAAATCTGAATGCACCATTACTATCTGAAATCATTTTTTCGCCACTTGGAGTTAAAGACACCAAAAGCCCTGGCGCATTTTGCTGGGTTTTTCTATTCACTAAAACACCGCTGAGTTTACCAGTACTTTGAACCGTCCCTTGCGATATTGCTAAATCTGTACTAAAAACAACCAATAAACCTGCTAAAACGACTTTAAACCATTGCATAAACTTCATTTTTTGAATTCATATATAAAACAATGAATGCAAAGGTTTTGTTTAGTTTTTAGCTAAAATAAATTAGATCTTTTTTAGCAAAATGGTTTAATCCCGTAAAATCAGTCAAGGCCATTAGGCACCCTTGTTGCACTTAAACGTTTAGTAGCCCCTACTCTCATATAAACTTTAGTCTGTTTTTAAAAATAATTTAATCAATCA
Organism: Bacteroidota bacterium; assembly: GCA_947441205.1. Lineage (GTDB taxonomy): Bacteria > Bacteroidota > Bacteroidia > Chitinophagales > Chitinophagaceae > Sediminibacterium. The sequence goes on from CANETM010000092.1 coordinate 2,913, forward strand.
ATAACTCTTTCAACTTTTTTCTTTGAATTTTTTTGATAGCCGACTCAATAGATTTTTCAGGTTCTATTATATTATATTCACCCCAGAAATCTACGTCTGCAGCGTTAGGAATTTTATCAGACATGATTACATAGGGGCTTAATTTTTGAGTGTTCATTTGCGCCTTAATGTCTTGATTTTTCCAATCAGTATTAACCAATTCAAAAGTAGTATTATAGGTAGTATTAAATATCCATTTATTCCAATTTAATTTAAATGTAATATCTCCACGAGAATAAGAAAAAACCCATTTATCATTTTGTTGTCGGTAATCAATCTGATAACTAACTTCTGTTGGGTAAATAACAGCTCCGTTTGGTTTTTTACGTGTAAAAATTAATCCCGCTTTGATTCTGTTTTCAACATTAAGGTGAAAGGTTGCACTAATGATAGCAAGACTTTTTGCGTCTATAAATAATTTTCCACTATACAGGGGATCAGGGTCTTCAAGGGATGATTTTTGTTTAAATGAGATAATTAAGACCTTCTTATCATTAATTTGGGTAACATCCTCATAGCGAAAATTATATAAATCAAATACATCCTCTGAAAATATATTACTCGGCTCTTTAATTAAATCAATGTATAAGACTGAGAAAAGACCTCCTTCTAATTTAAAGTTTACAGTGTCTAATTTAGTGTAATCAGCATTTTTTCTACCCTTTAATATATTGACTTGGTCTTGCACAGCTAATGAAAAGGGCATTTTTTGAATGTCAACAATAGATTCTAAAACGGAGACATGAGTGCGTCTTTTTTTTATTGATTCTCGGTAAAAACCAATCATTTGAATAGCACTATCTCCATAATTTTTTGAACGGTTATTGAGTACATTTGAAAATATCTTATTGGCATCCATCACATTTACAACTACATCATCGAGTATAAAATTGACCGGTTCTAAATACAATAAATTTTTTTCTTGCTTTAAGTCTTTGATTGAAATAACTTTATCCTTATACCCTAAAAATGAAATAATAAGATTTGAGTTTAGTCTCTCTAAAGGTATTTTGATTAAAAATTTTCCTTCACTATTACTAATGGTAGAAATATTTGATCCGGAAACTGTAAGGCTTGCAAAAGTTAGTTCATTCTTTGTTTTACTATCTAAAATAGTTCCTTTAAAATATTTATATGAACTAGAATCTGAATTGTTAATAGGATTTATTTGTGCTTTTGATTGAATTATAACATGAAAAAAGAAAAATAATCCCATTATGCATCTAAGATTAAATAGGTGAGATTTAATTTTATTCATACATATATAGATTTAATCATTTTAAAATAAATACGCTATTAAAGTTAATCATTTTATAAGAATACAAATAGGACCCATGATTTAACGTAAGTCCTTAGAAGTATTTCAACTTATAAATTCCCCTTCTTTAATTCATTTACAGCATGGTCACAAGCCCTTGCTGTAAATGCCATGTATGTCAAGGAAGGGTTTTGACAAGCGCTTGAAGTCATAAAACCACCATCGGTAATAAATACATTCTTTACATCATGCATTTGGTTCCATTTGTTGAGAACTGAAGTCTTAGGGTCATGTCCCATGCGGGCCGTACCCATTTCATGGATTCCCATTCCTGGGATTGCTGGTTCTTCAAACGACTTAACGTCTTTCATTCCAGCAGCTTCCAGAATTTCAGCTGCATCGTTTTTCATATCAATGCGCATTTTACGTTCGTTCTCACCAAACTCACAATCAATTGCCAGCAATGGAAGTCCCCATTTATCCTTCTTTGTTAAATCAAGGAAAGCATGGTTCTTAAATTCCGGTAAATGTTCACCAAAGGAACCCAGACCCATAGTCCATGGTCCAGGTTTTGTCATCTCCTCATTAAAGCCCTTACCAAATCCCATTTCAGGAATAGCTCTTTGCCATCCTGTACGACTTGCACTTCCACCATAATGGAAACCTCGCAGATAATCCCGCTCAGGTTTATCCCCAAGGTTTCGATATCGTGGAATATAAATACCAATTGGTCGACGACCATAATAATATTTATCATCAAAACCTTCTGCCCTTCCGGAAGCTCCAATTTGAAAATGATGATCCATCAGGTTATGTCCCAATTGCCCGCTGCTGTTTCCCAAACCATTAGGGAAAGTATCTGAAGTGGAGTTCAATAGGATTTGAGTTGTACCCAGTGTAGATGCATTCATGAAAATTACTTTTGCATTATAGGCTATGTGCTCATTGGTCTCTGAATCAATCACCATCACTCCTTTTGCCTTTCTAGTTTCTTTATCATAAAGCACCTCACTAACAATAGAATAAGGCCTAAGCGTAAGGTTACCAGTAGCCATCGCTGCTGGCAAGGTTGCTGATTGCGTACTGAAATAAGCTCCAAATGGGCATCCTCTGTCACAAAGATCTCTGTTTTGACAATTGCCCCTTCCATTATGTGGTATTGTCAAATTCGCCATCCGGTAAACGGTCATCATCCGCTCTCTGCTATAATGCTTTTCGATTCGTTTTTTTACCTCCTTTTCAACACAATTCATTTCAAAGGGAGGAAGAAATATGCCATCGGGCAATTGTGCAAGCCCCTCATTTTGTCCGCTAATACCAGCGAATCGTTCTACATAATCATACCATGGTGAAATATCCTTATATCGTATAGGCCAGTCAACACCATAGCCATCTTTAGCATTAGCAGAAAAATCCATCTCACTAAGCCGAAGGCAACCACGTCCCCAGGTAAGGGATCTTCCGCCAACATGATAGCCGCGATACCAGTCAAATCGTTTCACTTCGGTGTAGGGACAAGCCAAATCATCAACCCAAAATTTAGCATTAAACTCGCTATACTGACCGCCACGGGTTTGTACCGGATATTTGATACGATCTTCAATAGAAATTCTTCCTCTATGTTTGAATTCCCATGGCTTCATCAAAGCAGTATCATAATCTTTTACATGCTCAACATTACGGCCACGTTCTAACATCAAAACTTTTAACCCCTTTTCTGTTAATTCTTTTGCGGCCCAACCACCACTAATTCCTGAACCAACTACTATGGCATCATAAGTATTTTGCTTCTCTGCTTTTATATTATTATTCATCTTTCTTATAAAATATTATATAAATAAATAACTAGGTAGCCCATGCTTTTTGTCCTGGTTGCAAGGGAATGCAGGCTTCATACCTGCCTGGTATATGAACATATCTTAAAGCTTTTGTAGCTCCAATTTCCGAAGTATAATAACCTAGGCAGGTGAGTTCATAAATAAGCTGGAAGAATTGTGAAGGACTGTCTCCGGCGGTTATTTGCGTTTGGGCTTCCGCTTTGAATAATTTAAATATCTCTTCTCGCTCCTTTAGCGTTAATGAAATAAATAATTTATTATACTTGCCTTTTGAGACTTCATCAACTTTCATTAACCCATCCGCAAATTGCTTTTGAACATCTGCAGTATAACAATCCTTAATCATTAACACTATAAAAGGCCCAAGGCCTGCAGCTTTAGCACCTGGCACACCATTATTGTCAGGGATAAGTGTATCGGCGATTTCAGCAATAAGCGATTCTTTTGATGCTATCGATTCAACATCACTTACAAATGCCTGATTC
>CANETM010000093.1 GCA_947441205.1 Bacteroidota bacterium
ATTCTTTTTCGCAATTTCACATACATATGATCAATAGGAACTCCTGTCATATTGGTTATAATCGCTTTGGTAGTTTCAAACCAAGCAGTATGTTCTTCATCCGTTAAGGCATGACGTCGATTGTATTCAGCTATATATATGTACTCCTCATAAAACTCAACACAAATAGGAAATTCAGGTAAGTCATGGTCATAAAGTCTCCAACAAGTTAAGCTTAAACGCTTTGCTTGTTTAAGGCGGTGCTTATAATTTTTAAGCAACCTATTTTCAAACATTTGAAATTTTTCTGGAGTCACTATTTTAATTTCGCCAAAGCTTCTTTGATTCTAGCCCATGCTCTTTCAATATTTGTCATACTGTTAGCAAATGAAAAACGAACACAATTAGGTTCGCCAAATGCATCACCCATTACAGAAGAAACGTTTGCTGTATTTAATAAGTACATGCTAAAATCAGCCGCGTTATTAATAGTTTGTGTACCATCAGATTTTCCATAATAAAAACTAACATCAGGAAATACATAAAAGGCCCCTTCAGGAGCATAACACTTAAATCCTGGTATCTCACTTACTAATTTTAGAGTAGTTGTACGACGACGTGTAAACTCTTCGGTCATTTCTATGGATGGTTTTAAATCACCTACTAAAGCAGTAACTGCTGCTTTTTGAGTGATGGAGCAAGTGCCAGATGTAAATTGACCTTGTAATTTTTCCATTGCTTTTGCAATCTCAACTGAAGAAGCTGTGTAGCCAAGTCTCCATCCAGTCATTGCAAAACCTTTACTCAAGCCATTAATTACTACTATTTGATCTTTGATTTCATCAAATTGAGCAATGCTCTCATGTTTACCTACAAAGTTGATATACTCATAAATTTCGTCAGATAAAATAGTGATTTGAGGATATTTCTTAAATAAATCTGCTATAGCTTTTAATTCATCTTTACTATAAACTGCACCACTTGGATTACATGGACTAGAAAACATAAATACTTTTGTTCTAGGTGTAATAGCTGCTTCAATTTGAGCAGGTGATACTTTGAAACTTGCTTCCGTACTTGTTCTTATTTCAACGACTTTACCGCGTGCAATTTTCACTAACTCTGAATACGTAACCCAATATGGTGTAGGAATGATTACCTCATCACCATCATCAACCAATGCTAAAATAGCATTTGCTAAACTTTGTTTAGCACCAGTTGAGGTAATAATTTGTTCAGGTTTATAGTCAAGGTTATTGTCTCTTTTTAATTTAGCACATACCGCTTCTCTTAAATCTAAAAATCCAGCAACAGGCGTATAATGTGACCAGTTATCATTAATTGCTTTAATAGCGGCGTCCTTAATGTGCTGTGGTGTATCAAAATCGGGTTCACCTAAACTAAGGTCAATTACATCGATTCCTTGCGCTCTTAATTCACGACCCAATTTTGCCATTTTCAAAGTTTCCGGCTCACTAAAACGATTCAATAATGAAGATAATATCATGGTATTTAATTTGATGTAACAAATTTCGCAAATTATTCGCAAACGCCTGTAAGTTTTAGGCGTTTGAAAGCATTTAATTATTCAGTCTTTGAAGTAAACTTTGTGAATATCTATGGAAAGTCAATAGGGAAGTACCTATTACGGCAAAATATTGTCAAAATTAGGAAGAAAGGCTTTTTTCCTTTTAAGCTCATAATCATAAATTAAACGACCCATGTTTTTATAAAATGGGTAGCCAATGTTATCATAATCATATTTACTGTCGTTTATGATGCCATCCTTATTACAGTATATAACACCGCTTAACATAAACTCAACTTTATTAACCGTATCTACGATATAGGTAATGTCTAATAAAAATCCATAAGCATCTCCAACTTTATTATATATTTTAATATTGGAGGGAACGGGTGTTTTCTCCGAACCCATAAACATAAACTTGCAATAAGCAGGCCAATATTCAACTGGGTCATAAGTAGGGTATTTTGATTCAGTTGGAAGTGTATGCATCCATTTTAATAGAAATTGTCGATCATCCTTGGTAAGATTAAACCTGTTTTTAATAGGCGTTTGATCATAAAAAATAACGGATTGTAAAATATGATGTAGATCGTTTAAATAGATTCGATTTTTAACTGAAAAATCTAAAGGTTTCATTACCAATGAATCATCATTATTATAATGTCCTTTACCTAAAAATGCGTTGTAATTAGGTAGAAGTTGTTTATTGTATTGAGCATCTTGATGATATATTTTTTTTCCATTGTCATCAAAAAAATCAATCGCTTGCGTTTGTCTACTTTCTTCTTGTGTGCGTCCTAATTCAAGACGGTTGCGAATGTAAGCATCATTGTATCCCTTTTCAGCAAGTTTTGAATGAATACTTTCCTGACCAACAAATTCAAATAATCTATTTGCCGCATTATTATCACTTACTAAAAATATTTCTTTGATTGCTTGTTCAATATTTTGTTTTCCATTGATACTATAGGGATTATTATAAATTATTTCCTGTCTTGCCCCAACACTATCATAATACATCATAGTGGATTTATTGACACCAGGTATATTTAAAGTATTGAGTTTATCTAAAGCTAAAATGGCCAATGGCATTTTTACGGTACTCGCTGGATAAAAGTATTCCGATGGGTTCAATCGGTAGCTAAATTCTTTAAAATGTGGAACATTATTTTTATCTCTATCAATTTGAGTGTAAAACAATTGAACTCTGTATTCATTTGGGTTGTTTAATATTTCACCAAACTGTTCTGGTTTTTGACGCATTAGGCTTTCTATAAATGACGTATTTACTTGAGCCTTAATACTCAATGAAAACAATAGTACTAATAAAGTTGTTATCCAGGATTTCATATTCAAATGTATTAAAAACTAACATACATTTGTCTAAGATTATGGAAAAATTTATATCGGTATTTGATATGTTTAAAATTGGAGTAGGACCATCAAGTTCCCATACTTTGGGCCCTTGGCTTGCTGCATTACATTGTTTAAACCATATCGATGACCTAAATGATTTACAAAAGGTCGAAAAAATACAAATTAAATTATATGGTTCTTTAGCTAAAACAGGCAAAGGACATGGTACAGACTTTGCGGTTGTTATGGGTATAAGTGGAGCTGACCCAAAAACAATTGATACTAATTTGATAATTAGTATGATTGATGATGTTAAAAAGCAGCGTTTAATAAGTTTAAAAAATAAAAAGAATATCCAATTCAATTATGATACCGATATTATTTTTTTGAAAGATCAAACCTTATCTCATCATCCCAATGGTTTACAATTTGTAATTACCATAAATAGTATTGAACAAATTTTTACCTATTTTTCAATAGGAGGTGGCTTTATTGAGTTTGAAGAAGAAGAAGCGATAGCTTCTGATGCAGGGAACAAACTAAATGCTTCTGATGCAGGGAATAAACTAAATGCTTCTGATACAAGAAATAAACTAAGCGCGACCGATTCAGGGAATAAACTAAACTTAGAAGTTCAATTCGATTTTTATACTACCAATGAATTATTACATTGGTGTATGAAAACGGGCATGAATATTAGTGAGATTGTAAGAGAAAATGAAAAGACGAATTTAGAAGAGACAATTTTAAATGAAAAGTTGGATGCCATTTGGGACACTATGTTATCATGCATTTACAAAGGTTGTAAAACAGAGGGTGTATTACCAGGGGGCTTACAAGTTAGACGTCGAGCATATGATTTAAATAATAAGTTAAATCATAATGCATCATTTAATAACATTGAGGAATGGAAAAATCTTATCATTAATGGTGGGCATGACTTTAGCTATATCCTTGATTGGGTGAGTTGTTTTGCATTAGCAGTTAATGAGGAAAATGCAAGTTTTGGTAGAGTCGTTACTGCACCAACTAACGGAGCAGCTGGCGTTATTCCTGCAGTTTTATTATATGCTCAATTATTTTGCAATAAAACAAGCCCTGTAGCAATTAGACAATTTCTAATGACCGCAAGTGCCATAGGAATTTTATTTAAAAGTGGTGCTACGATTTCTGCAGCGATGGGTGGATGTCAAGCCGAAATTGGTGTTTCTTCTGCCATGGCAGCAGCTGCATTAACTGAGTTATTAGGAGGTAATCAAAAACAATGTTTGATGGCCGCAGAAATTGCTATGGAACATCATTTAGGTTTAACCTGCGATCCCATTGGTGGCTTGGTTCAAATACCATGTATTGAACGTAATACAATGGGTGCAATCAAAGCAATCACTGCTGCGCAATTAGCTTTACAAAGTAAACCTGATTTTGCAGTAGTTAGTTTAGATAAAGTAATTAAAACCATGTGGAATACGGCTCTGGATATGAATGTTAAATACAAGGAAACGGCCGACGGTGGATTAGCTGTTCAAATTCCTATTGCATTAGCAGAATGCTAGTCTAATTTTTTAGTGTCATTATTAAGTATCATTTTTAGAGGCAACTTATAATTCTCCTGCTACAAATTCGTGATTTGAATAGTCTTTAATGACATCATATAAAGTACCTCTTTCAATAGGTTGTCGTTTTACTTGTTTAATGAGTGCAACTAATTGTTCAGTGGTCATAGCAGGATTTTGCTCCTCACTTCCAGCCATGGAATATATTTTTGTGGTATCGTCAATCGTACCATCAATATCATTAACACCATAACTCAAAGTTAATTGTGCGGTATCACGACCCAACATTGGCCAATATGCTTTTACATGAGGAAAGTTGTCAAGATACAAACGTGAAATGGCGTACATTTTTAAATCATTAACCATTGTAGATTCTGGTACATGACTCATATCATTGCCATCGTTTCTAAATTTCAATGGTATAAAAGTGTTGAAGCCTTTTGTTTTATCTTGAAGTTGGCGCAGGCGTTCCATATGATCAATTCGATGCTCATATTTTTCAATATGCCCATACAATAAAGTAGCATTGCTATGCATACCTAATTCATGTGCGGTTTGGTGTATTTCCAACCACTGATCGGCTGTAGCTTTATCGGCACAAATTTCATTTCTAATATCCGGGTGAAATATTTCGGCACCACCACCAGGTAATGAATCTAGTCCTGCTTCATGCGCTAATCGCATACCTTCTTTGGTTGTAACGTTGGCTTTTCTAAACATATATTCCAACTCAACTGGAGTAAATGCTTTGATGTGTAAAGTAGGACGATGTGCTTTTATCGCGCGCATTAATTCCAAGAAAAATGTCAATGTTAATTTGGGATGTACGCCACCAACGATATGAACTTCAGTAACTGGTTTGCCATCGTATGACTTAACAATATCCAACATTTGATCAATGGTTAATTCCCAACCTTCTTCCTTATGCGCATACAATTTTGAATAGGAACAAAATTTACAGGAGAACACACAAACATTGGTAGGTTCAATATGAAAATTCTTATTAAAATAGGTTTTATTGCCGTGTAAAGATTCTCTTTTCCAATTCGCTAGTGCACCAACATAGGGTAGTGATGCATGCTCGAATAAATAAACTCCTTCATCAAATAAAAGGCGTTCATTGTTAATTATTTTATGACCAATTTCTTGTAAACGTATATTTTGCTCGGCACCAATAATTACTTCAATTCCTTTCGTGTTCATACCTGCTTAATTTGAGCACAAAGTTACGAATTATCACAAGACAATCCTTGAAAATTAACCAATCAATATACCTGCTATGCTTGCTGATAAATAGGAGGCGAGAGTACCTGCTAACAAAGCTTTTAATCCTAATTCTGCTAAGTCTTTGCGCCTTCCTGGTACTAATTCACCAATTCCGCCAATTAACATACCTACGCTGCTAAAATTAGCAAAACCACATATGGCTATACTAACTATAAATAATCCTTTTTCAGTTATGATTGGTACCACTTTACTGGTAAGACTTTTAAATGCCACAAATTCATTAATGGTCAATTTTTGTCCAAGTAAAGTAGCTGCATTTTGAATGTCAACATTTGGAATGCCCATTGCCCATGCCATTGGATAAAATAGTTTTCCAAATAAATAGTTTAAGCTTAAATCAATATTAGCGCTAAATAAATGTCCAATTTTTAATAAGCTCCAGTCAATGAATGCGATTAAAGCAATAAAACCAATTAACATGGCAATTACATTCATGGCAATTTTGAATCCTTCACCAGCTCCATGGGTAATCGCATCAATGGTGTTGCTATATTGACTCTTAACTTCTAATTTAACCTTTCCCATTGTTTGGGATTCTTCCGTTTCAGGGAATAATATTTTGGCAATCACAAGTGCTCCTGGGGCTGCCATTAAACTAGCCGTAATTAATTTAGGTGCTAAATCGATACCCGCCTGTGCGCCCATATTGGCATAAACAATTAAAATACCACCAGCAATACATGCTAAACTTCCACTCATACTAGCCAATAATTCACTTTTAGTCATAGTTGGTAAATAGGGGCGAATCATTACTTGCGCTTCCACTTGACCCACAAAAGCACTTGCAACATTACTCAACGCCTCGGCTCC
>CANETM010000094.1 GCA_947441205.1 Bacteroidota bacterium
AGGTGCTGCAAACTTAATTGATTTTTTTAATGATGGGGAATCAAACCCACTATTTTTTCAAGGTAAAATTGATCAATTTCATCATAATGTGACAAATGCTCACTATCAACGTCTAATACCCCTACAATTACACCACTATTATATACTGGGACTACAATTTCTGATTTTGAGGCACTACTACATGCTATATGTCCAGGAAATTTTTCTACATCTTCGACAATTAATGTTTTTGCTTGTTCCCATGCACCACCACATACGCCTCTACCTTTTTTAATACGTGTACATGCCACAGGACCTTGAAATGGGCCTAATACCAGTTCATCATCTATCACCCAATAAAAACCAACCCACCACCAATTAAATTGTTCTTTTAAAGCAGCACTTATGTTTGCCAAATTTGCAACTAAATTATTTTCTCCGTGAAGTAACCCTTCAATTTGAGGAATTAAGGATTCGTATTGCTCTTGCTTCGTTCCTTTTTGAATATTTAAATCTTCCGCCATTATGATTGTTTATTATAAATTGATTTTAATTCTTTCTTTTCGATTTTTGATACAAATACTACAAAACCTGCTAGCATTATACTTGCAAACAAGTAGTTAAAGGCTTTATTATTTGAAACCAATAGCAATAAATAATTAAGTCCATAAATCATTAGTGCAATAACAAAATAGGCAATTAGCTTTTTAGTGGCATATGGAATAGGATAAACTTTTTGACCCCATTTATAACTCACTACCATCATGGTGCCATAGCAAAAGAAGGTTGCCCATGCACTTGCCATATATCCAAAATAAGGAATAAAAAAGTAATTGATTGATATGGTTATGGCAGCACCTAACAAAGTTATCCATGCACCTGCCATTGTTTTATTACTAAGCTTATACCAAATACTAAGGTTATAATAAACGCCTAAAAACATATTGGCGATTAGTAAAATGGGAACTACTTTTAAACCTACATACATGGATGGTTTACGAATAAACTCTTTCCATATATCTAAATACAAAACCACTGCCAAAAACATAATACATAAAGTGATTACAAAAAACTTCATGACACGTGCATAGGTTTTTTGTGCGTTATCGGACTGTGCTTGTTTAAAGAAAAAAGGTTCAGCACCCATTCTAAACGCTTGTATAGAAATGGTAATTAAAATGGCCAATTTATAACAGGCACTATAAACCCCCACCAATGCTTTATTGGCCTCTGGACTTCCACCTGGCGCCCACCATCCAAGCATGATCCGATCTAATGTTTCATTAATCATTCCTCCGAAACCCACTAATATCAACGGTAGGGCATACAACATCATTTCGCCCCATAATTTAAAATCAATTGAAAAACGTAATGACCTTATTTCTTTTTGTAACAACAACATCACGAAAACGTTTTGTATAATATTGGCAATTAAAATATACCCGACCTCATAACCTTCCACATACCAATTTGCTATAAAACTTTCAGGATGAGTTATGGTGTAACTAGGTAAAACACTAATCAGCGCATAGGTTGCAATAATGTTAATTAAAATGCCACCTATTTTTATAAATGCATATCGTTTAGGTTTTTCTTCTAATCTTAGTCGTGAAAATGGAATGGTGGTTAATGCATCAAGGCCAACTACCCAAGCCATTAAAGTAATATACTGAGGGTGTAAATTTATTTGTAAAAGGGTTGCAATGTTGTCCCCAAAAAACATCAAACAGGCAATAACAATCCCAGTTACGAATAACATCGAGAAACTACAAGTATGGTATATTTTTTGTTCATTTTCCTTACTTCCAAATCGGAAGTAAGCTGTTTCCATTCCATGGGTAACAATGACATTTAAAAAAGGGATAAATGCATAAACAATTGAATTTTCCCCGTATGCAGTTTCGGTTAGCGTTAACGTTAAATAGGGGGTCAATAAATAGCCAATGAACCTAGCTGCAATCGAGCTAAGTCCATACCACATAGTTTGTCCGGCTAATTTTTTTATACTACTCAAGGGAATGAAATTACAGCTAAATTAGTGAAAATAGTTTTGTTTATCTTCATAGTGTAAAACCGATAATATGAGAGTGGTTATTCAAAGAGTTCAACAAGCAAGTGTCACTGTAAATGGCCTTGTAATTGGACAAATTCAACAAGGGTTAATGGTGCTAGTGGGTATTGTAAATGAGGATAGCCAGGCCGATATTGAATGGATTTCAAGCAAAATTGTCAATATGCGCATTTTTGAAGATGAGCAGGGGGTGATGAACAAAAGTGTTATTGATATTGGAGGATCCATTTTGTTAGTCAGTCAATTTACTTTACATGCCTCTACTAAAAAAGGGAACAGACCCTCTTATATTGCAGCAGCAAAACCTGAAATTGCTATTCCGCTTTATGAAATGTTGATTAAACAGTTAACTAATGACTTAGGGTCAGCTATTCAAACTGGACAATTTGGAGCAGATATGAAAGTGGCACTTGTTAATGATGGACCTGTCACAATTATTTTAGATTCAAAAAATAAAGAGTAATATCCTAAATATTTTAATTGACTTACAAGTAAAAAACAATAAATATGTCAAATAATACGACCATTCTGCAAGCGCAGGAACAAGTAGACCAGTGGATTAAAACTATTGGCGTTAAATATTTCAGTGAACTCACTAATTTAGGTATACTCATGGAAGAAGTGGGAGAGCTTTCAAGAATTATGGTCAGGAAATATGGCGATCAATCATTTAAAAATAAAGAAGAGGAACAATTATTAGCCGATGAAATGGCCGATGTTTTGTTTGTACTCATATGCTTGGCCAATCAAACTGGGGTAGATTTATCAGCTGCTTTGGAAAAAAATATTCAAAAGAAAACCAATAGGGACGCCACACGCCATCAAAATAACGAAAAATTACATCGATAATTGATTCCTACGTATCTTCGCAAACTATGAGTAAGACCCCAACAGACAATACATTACAGGCGATCATTTCGCATGCTAAGGAATATGGTTTTGTATTTCCAAGTAGTGAAATATATGATGGACTAAGTGCCGTTTATGATTACGGTCCTTATGGTTCACAATTAAAGAAAAATATTCGCGATTATTGGTGGAATTCCATGACACAATTGAATGAGAATATTGTGGGTATTGATGCTGCTATATTTATGCATCCAACTACCTGGAAAGCTAGTGGTCACGTTGATAGTTTTAGTGATCCATTGATTGACAATAAGGACAGTAAAAAAAGATATCGTGTTGATCATTTAGTTGAAGGGCATGCTGAAAAAATGATCGAGAAAGGTGACCAAGTTGGTGCTGATAAATTAATAGCAGACATGGATGCCTTGCTTGCCAATGATGATTATGTTGGATTGAAAAAATTAATTGACGATCATAAAATACATTGTAGTGTTAGTGGAACAGGCAACTGGACCGATATTCGTCAGTTTAATTTAATGTTCTCGACCGAGCTTGGATCTGTAACTGATGAAGCAAGTACTGTTTATTTAAGACCAGAAACGGCACAAGGTATTTTTGTTAACTTTTTGAATGTTCAAAAAACAGCAAGGATGAAAATTCCTTTTGGTATTGCACAAACTGGAAAGGCTTTCAGAAATGAAATTGTGGCGCGTCAGTTTATATTCAGAATGCGTGAGTTTGAGCAAATGGAAATGCAATTTTTCATTAAACCAGGAACACAAAAAGAATGGTATGAGCATTGGAAAAATGAGCGTATGAAATGGCATTTAAGTTTAGGAATTGCAGCTAATAAATATCGTTTTCATGATCACGTTAAATTAGCACACTACGCGGACGCTGCTTTAGATATTGAATATGAATTTCCATTTGGATTTAAAGAAGTTGAGGGAATACACTCTCGTACCGATTTTGATTTAAGTCGTCATCAAGAGTTTAGCAAAAAGAAAATGCAGTATTTCGATACTGAAATTAATCAGCATTATATTCCTTATGTTATTGAAACTTCAATTGGACTAGATAGAATGTTTTTATTAATACTTTCTAATTCATATGAAGAGGAAACCATTAACAAAGAGGATGGTACAACTGATTCAAGGGTGGTATTACACTTGCCTGCAAGAATCGCCCCTAATAAGTTAGCTATTCTACCATTGACTAAAAAGGACGGTTTACCAGAATTAGCAAAGGAATTAATGGATGAATGTAAAAAGTCATTCCATTGCTTTTATGAAGAAAAAGATGCCATCGGAAAAAGATATCGTCGTCAGGATGCCATAGGTACACCATTTTGTGTAACTATTGACCATCAGACAAAGGAAGATGGCACCGTTACTATCCGACATCGTGATTCCATGACGCAGGAGCGTATTCCAATGAGTCAAGTGAAGTCATTGGTGCTAGAAGCAATAAATTAAAAAATAGCTTAAATACCTAAACCTCGTTTCTTAGCGCAATGCTCAAATTTTGACTCGAATTTATCATTAAGCTATAAAGCTTTGAAAATAAAAAAAGGCTCCATTTAAATGGAGCCTTTTTTGGGGGAGTGTTTTTCTGCTTTCATCAGTACTAGAAGTTTATCTCTATTATCAGATGCTACGCATCTTCTTCTTAACCGAAAGATTCGAAGTGAACTTGTTTTTTATCCAATCCCATTTCAGTCATATTTTTACGCGCATCATCAATCATTGCTTTCCAACCACATAGCCAAACATGAGCGGTTTCCTTATTGTTTTTTAGTAATTCTTGATAAACAGGGTGAACATATCCTATGTGCGATCCAGCGGGTACTTCAGTCTCTCTTGAATAACATGGATGGAAATGGAAGCCTGGCTCATTAGCTTCCAATGTTTTTAATTCATCAATATACAAACCGTCTTCAAATTTGCGACATCCAAAAATTAAATGAATATTATTATGCGCAATTTTGTGTTCATGTATATAATGAATCATTGATCTGAAAGGTGCTATACCTGTACCTGTACAAATAAAGTACACATCGTTTTCAAAATTCTTAGGAAGTGTAAATACTCCTTGAGGTCCTCTAAGTGTAATTTTGGAACCAACACTTACTTCATTAAACAAGTAAGTAGTTCCTAGGCCGCCTTCTAAATGAACAATCACCAATTCAAAAGTATTTGTTCCATTAGGAGCAGAACCTATGGAATAGCTTCTCCATCGCTTGTTTTTTTGTTCGTGAATGGGTAAGTCAAGGGTCACAAATTGTCCAGGTATGAAATCAAATTTTTCAAGACTTGGAATTTCAAAGTAAAATTTTTTAGTGTTTGGTGTTTCATTTTCAATTTTTGTAATCACACCTTCAACCCATTCTAATGCCATTTTTTATTTTTTTAATTAGTAATTAAAACCCTTTGAACATAAACTTTATTGTTAGCATAAATTTTTACAAAGTAAACACCTGTATTCAAGCTTTCAATAGTAATATGTTGTGGGGCTCTTTGGTTAATTAAGTTTTCCTGTTGGAATACTTTACCCCCCGAAGAATTGATTATTTCTAATGATATTCTTTGGGATTGGATATTGCTGAATTGAACATAAAATGAATTACCACGAATTAAATTTTCAACGTTCTCGTTGGAACTAATTCTTAGGTTAATTTCTTTTGCATTTGCCTCGGCTATATCAGTTACCAAAATTAACTTATTATCTGAAATATTTTCACAATCTCCCGCAATCGATTTCGTCGACACTTTATAGAATGCATTTCGAGTTGGTTTATAGGATTGTCTAATAGCTCCTAGTATTAGTGAATCATTCATATACCATTGATATGTGCTTCCCATTGAACTAACAAGACTATCCCCATTTTGTGTGATATTGGGTTTGCCATTTATGGAAGTATTAAATACCGAAGTGGCACTTAAGCAATCACTTGTGCTAACTTGCATATTATAAAAAAAGTAATAATAATTTTGATAATTACCTGAGGATGCGCCTACGCTATTACCGGTATAACTTATTAATTTATTTGGTCCTAATGGATAGGTTGGATCTGGTGCAGCATTATTTCTGAATAAGGTAGCACTATCGCATTTTGAAATGATAATATAGTCACCTGCCTTAGGGATTTTTAAATTTAATGCGTAAATTCTACCTGTATCCCCAGTAGCATTTGTGGATGGCCCCATTGTTGGATTTGGATTACTTGCTGGAATATTTAAAGAAACGGTTTGAATAGGAAAATAAGTAAAAGTACCATCGTTATTAACTGTTCCTAATGTGCCCAATATGAAATCTACTTTTCCTGGATAGCCAGAATATAATTTAGTTGTTTCCAATGTCATTGCAGTTGTGGTATTTATTTTCATATAATTACCACTAAATATATTATAACCACCGCCGCCAATTAAACCGGTATTGGTGTAAGGTGGAAGAAATGTCTGATAGCCTTGCGATAAATAAAATTTAGTGGCATTGCTA
>CANETM010000095.1 GCA_947441205.1 Bacteroidota bacterium
ATTCAAACTTCGTATAACTTAATCCATAACCAAACGGATATAATGGTTCATTCACTACATCAATATAATTTGATTGAAATTTAGCAAACCACTTTCCTGTTAATGGACGACCTGTATTTTTATGATTATAATATACAGGTATTTGACCAACATTTTGAGGGAAGCTCATACTTAGTTTACCTGATGGATTTACCTTACCTAACAAAGCGTCTGCAATGGCATCGCCTGCTTCAGATCCTGCAAACCAAACATCTAAAATAGCAGGTACATTTTCGTTTTCCCAATTTAAGGTCAATGGACGACCATTAAATAAAACTAATGCAACTGGCTTACCTGTTGCTACTAATGCCTTTAATAAACGCTTTTGTGCTTCTGGGATATCAATAATTGACTTTGAAGCACTCTCTCCACTGCTCTCAGCACCCTCACCAATTGCAGCAACAATTACATCGGCATTCGCACTTACTGCTAATGCTTCTTTAATCATTTCATCGGCACTACGATTATCACGCGCAATATCTTTACCAAACATAGTTTGACGATTTTGTAATTCAGCATCGTCCTCTAAATTGGAGCCCTTTGCATATAACACTTTGCCATTTGAACCAACTGCATCAGTCAATCCTTTCAATAAACTTATTGATTTAGCATTGTCTGCGCCAACACTCCATGTGCCTGTCATATTTTCTTTAGCATCGGCCAAAGGCCCAACCAACGCAATGGTTTTACCTGCTGCAATGGGTAATACATTATTGTTTTTTAATAACACAAAACTTTGTGATGCAATTTTTCTTGCTTCTGCTCTATTAGCTGCAGTGAAAACTTCAGTAGCTGATCTTTGTTCATTACAATATCTGTATGGATCATCAAATAAACCTAAATCATACTTCGCTAATAAAATTCTTTCACATGCTTTATTAATTTGTGCTAATGTCACTTTACCTTCATTCATTGACTTTTTCAATGTTGTCAAAAAGCCCTCTCCCACCATATCCATGTCAACACCCGCATTTAATGATAATGCATTCACCGTTTGAAAATCACCCATCCCATGATTCACCATTTCAGGAATACCTGTATAATCAGAAACCACAAAGCCATTAAATTTCCATTGCTTTCTTAATACGTCATCTACTAACCATTTGTTACCTGAAGCCGGAACACCGTCAATTTCATTGAACGATACCATTACCGATGAAACTCCCGCTTCAACAGCTGCTTTGTAGGGAGGAAAATACTCATTATACGTGCGTACTCTACTCATATCGGTTGTATTATAATCTCTTCCACCTTCAGCAGCACCATATAATGCGTAGTGTTTTACGCAAGATAAAATAGTATTTGGAGCACTTAAATCATCCCCTTGATATCCATGCACCATTGCTTTTGCAATAGCCGAACTTAAAAAAGCATCTTCACCATTTCCCTCTGATACCCTTCCCCATCTTGGGTCACGAGTCAAATCAACCATGGGTGAAAAAGTCCATTGAATACCGTCTGCACTTGCCTCACTTGCAGCTATTTGAGCCGAACGTTCAACTAATGACATATCCCATGTGGCAGACATACCCAATGGAATAGGGAAAGTTGTTTTATATCCATGAATCACATCCATTCCAAATAATAAGGGTATATGAAGTCTAGTATTATTAACGGCGAACTCTTGAAGTTCTTTAATTTTTTTTACGGAACGAATATTAAATACGCCACCTACTTTTCCTTCTTTTACTTTTTGCGCAATATCCGAACTACTTACTGCACCTGTTACAAAATCACTTGATGCTGGTAAATTTAATTGCCCTAACTTTTCATCTAAAGTCATTTTGGCTAACAAGCTATTTACGAATTGATGCTTTTTTACATCCTTACTTGTTTGACTAAAGGCAACCGTAATTAAAAATACGGTTACACATAATAAAAGATTCTTTTTCATATACCCTTTTTTATTTTTTATTAAGTTTATTTTTCTCATGATTTATATATTCAACTTCCTTGTTTTACCAAACAATGGTTGATGCTGACTTGGCGGGCATTTCAAAAATTATTTGTTTATTGCCTTCTTGCAATTTCACTTTTTGAAAAGACCCAGTATTTACAACTAAATTAGCTTTTTTACCGTTGGGAAGTTTAAATCCTGTTGTTTTTATACTTTCTATATTGGAGCTTGACGCTACCCTAATTGCTCCAACAGGAATATATTTTGATACTTGTCCAATAATATAATAACTCACATTTCTTGATACTTCATCACCTTGAATTGTAAATGCACCTTTACATTCGGTGCAACCTCCCGGTGTATGAGGATTAAATTTAGCATCAGCAGCTAAATTCCACTCTATAACAGCCGATGACCAATTGTTGATAGTCCCTAAAATAATATGTTCCAAATGCCACATTAAATCACCACCAAATTCACCTTTAGCACCAGTCCATTGTTCGGTAAAATATATTTTTTTATCAGGATGTGCATTATGCACCTCCGATAATGCAGACTCATTACCTAAGTATAAATGAAATGCTGTTCCACTTGCAAATGATTTTGCAGTTGCATTATTTAAAACAGCAATGGGATAATTTGGATGATCTGCATTGTGATCAAATAAAATTACATGGGTTTTTATATTTGCTGCTTTAAATTGAGGCCCTATATAATTAGCTAAAAAATCGGTTTGCTCCTGTGCATCCATTAATAAACTTGGATTATTTCCGCCATGTTCTGGCTCATTTTGCAAAGTAATTGAAGTTATCGCAATACCCTGTTTTTGCATGGCAATAATATACTTTATAAAATAGTTAGCATAGGTAGCGTAATATTTTTTTAATAAATGTCCGCCCATACTAGCTCCATTTGTTTTCATCCAAGTTGGCGGCGACCATGGTGATGCCATTATTTGTAAAGAAGGATTTATAGTTAATGCCTTTTTTAGTATTGGAATTAAATGAAGTGTATCCTGGCTTAAATTAAATTTTAACAATAAAGAATCAGTCTCTCCTTTTTTCAAATCGTCATAACTAAAAACATTTGCATCTAAATCAGATGCCCCAATACTAATACGAATATAACTCACTCCCAAGGCGCCTGATTCATTTCCAAATATCTCATTTAGTAATGCCGCTTTTTTCGCTTCCGGTAATTGATCAATCAATGCAGCTGATCCACCCGTCAAAGCAAATCCAAAACCTTCCATAGTTTGAAAACTTTTACTTGCATCCATTTGAATAGTTGCAACGCTAGCATCGGTTGCTGATATAGCAGTTGCAGTTAATGCTGTTTCCTTAAACTTTTCCAAACCATTAGCCGTTGTTGAATACTGGAATACCTGTGCAAAAAGATTTGAATTAGTAATCGTTATTGATATGATAAAAAGAAAGATGACTTTGTGAAGATTCGTATTTTTCATGTTGATGAACTGACTATTTTAAAATAAATATTTTGGTAAAAAAATTACCGATATCTATTCTTTGATTTAATTATTTAAATAATTACAAATTATAATTCTCCTTTTTTAAGCGCTTCTACTGCATAATTGGCAGCCCTTGCTGTGATGGCCATAAATGTTAATGAAGGGTTCTGTGTACCGGTACTAACCATACAGGCTCCATCGGTTACAAATACATTTTTACAGTGATGTATTTGATTGAATTCATTTAATAAAGAAGTAGCAGGATCCTTTCCCATACGCACCCCACCTACTTCATGTATATCTAAACCTGGAGCTTGCTTAGTATCTGTCACTACAATATTTTTACATCCAGCAGCAGAAAGCATTTCAGATCCTTGTTCGATAAAATCTTTTAATAATTTTTCATCATTATCATCATATCCAATTGAAGTAATAAGTTGTGGAATTCCCCATTCATCTTTTTTATCTTCACTTAGCCTTACATGGTTTGATGCTTTTGGGACAGTCTCACCTTGCATCATCATTGATACATACCAACCACCTGGTTCACTTATAGCCTCCTTATAAGCACTTCCAATTCCACTTGTTTCCTCACCTCCTGCATTACCTCTTCCTGCACCAAAAAATGTCATATACCCTCTTTGAAAATCCATTTCCTGTTTGTGTACATTTCTAAAATTAGGCATCATAGGTTGTGTAGGACGGCGACCATAATAATACGAATCCAATGGGCCATCAATACTTGCTGATAAGTTTCCACGGTAATTATGAAAAGCAACATATTTACCTAGCAATCCATTGTCATTACCTAACCCATTAGGGAAACGTTTAGAAGTTGAGTTTAATAAAATTAAATTGGTATTTAAAGTAGCAGCATTTACGAAAATTATTTTGGCATAATACTCAGTTGCCTTTTTTGTAACTGAATCAATCACCCGCACCCCAGATGCTTTTTGTGTTGCTTCATCATAAATAATTGAATGCACCACCGAATTTGTTTGTAAGGTTAAATTTCCTGTTTTTTGAGCCCATGGAATAGTAGATGAATTAGAACTAAAATAGCCGCCAAAAGGGCATCCTCTTTCACACATACTTCTCGATTGACATTGATTTCTTCCTTGCTCAATATGAATAGGTGCTGGCTTTGTCAAATGCGCACAACGACCTTGCACTACATTTCTATCCGTGAATTTACCCATGATGCTTTTTTGCATTTGCCTTTCAACATCATTCATTTCCCATGCTGGTAAAAAATGGCTATCAGGAAGTGTATCCAATTTATCATAATTACCACTTATGCCTGCAAAAATTTCAACGTGTGTATACCATGGTGCTAACTCATCATAAGTTATTGGCCAATTCCCAAATCCATCGCGCGCAGGACCCTCAAAATCATACTTACTCCAACGTTGTGTTTGCCTTGCCCATAATAATGACTTGCCTCCAACCTGATATCCTCTGATCCAGTCGTATGGTTTTTCCTGTATGTATGGATGTTCATTATCTTTTACAAAAAAATGATCGGTGGTTTCATTATATGCATAACACTTATTTAAAACAGGATTCTCCTTTATCATGGATAAAGTTTTTTCCTTTCTATGGGGAAACTCCCATGGTTGTTTTGTAGCAGTTGGATAATCCTTTAAATGCACCACATCTCGGCCTCTTTCAAGCACCAAGGTTTTTAGGCCTTTTTCACACAATTCTTTAGCTGCCCACCCTCCACTAATGCCTGAGCCGATGACAATGGCATCATAGCTGTTGTTTTTATTAGACATAGCAATCGTTTTTATAAATCGTTAATAAACAAACCTATTTATTCTCCAATATTTTTTTTACCACCAATCCACCTACTTGTTTACCCATATCGGCACCCGTGTTTACACTAATGGTATAATGAATACCTCCATATACCCTGCTCATAGAACACTCTTCAGCTGCTGCACTCAATGATGTGAACTTTCTTTTTAATCCTATGTATTTATAATCACTAGAGTCTTCAAAAGCTAAATTATCACGATACAATTTTGTTAATACTGTAGCTGCTGATGCAGTGATGGTGCTATGTCCACTTGTATATTCAGGGAATGGAGGCGTTTGTAATAATGGCATCCAATCCTTATCCATGATATCTTTAATCACCGTTACAGGTCGCACATAAGAACTACGATATTTTTCATCCCAACAAGAAATGAAGCCATCATATAAAGCTATAGATGTTAACGCAAAAGTTTGTGCCGCTTTTACAGCATCCACTTTTTCTTGTTTAATTATTTGTGCAGCAATACCCATCCAATGTCCACCGGGTGTAATTTTTTTATTACCAAAAGTCATATGACCTGCATGTTCAATAACAAATGGATTGTCATCCCAATATTTAGCAATTAATTTTTGTTCTTCCGTTAAGTTCTTATTGATGTCATAAACCTCTTTTACTAAATTATGAAAAGTAGAACCAGGTTTAGTGTCGTATTTAGGAGGACGCGCAGGTGCAAATTGTGAAGCGGAATCCAATACCATAGGCTTCATCGTATTCCAACACCATTCAACTCCATCTAAATAATCAGGAGGGGTTGGTCGCCATTGACCAGGATCATTGGAACCTAAATATTTTTTCTTTCCTCTTGAAATAAAATAGCCGTCTGTTTTAGCTCTCTTTAATACAATTGCTGCAATAGTATCTCCAAAAGCGACAGACGCATTATAGGTAGCTTCATCTAAATTTGCTTTATAATTATCATAAATTGATTTTTCATACGCATTTAGTGAGTCAACACTAAATACTTTAACGTTACGTGCCACTTTAAAAAATGCTTCCGATGCCGCTAAAGCAAAGTCATACTTTTTATTTGCATCAGGCAAAGGCATTTTATCAAATCCATTTAATTTATCTGAAATGGATGGCGAATTATTACTGTGTCTAATTGCCTCATAAGCTGCAATGGATGAATAAACATAAATTCTACTTGCAACGGGCGGGGTAAATAC
>CANETM010000096.1 GCA_947441205.1 Bacteroidota bacterium
CCAGCCTCATCAAAAACAAGTGCTATTTCAGTGAAATATAAACTTAGGGTTTTAACTTTATTTACTAATATTTGTCTCACTATGGTATAAATAAAACCAATTGGTGCAGTTGTTGTTAATAATATTAAAGCAATCGAAAAAAGTAAAATACTTTTTAGAAAATTATTTGAATTTCTTTTAGTCATATTAATTCATTAAATAGTATTGATTTAAAATCAAATTATTGCTGATTCCCTAAAACTAAGTAAATTGTATTAATACTTAGCGATGAACTAACCTTATGAATGAACTGACTTTATGAACAAACGAATTTCCTATATCATACTATCTGTTGCCTTTTTACTCATTGGCGTGATAGTGTATTATTATTGTAGAAATGAGGTATTGGTTTATGAGTCATATTTGGGGATTAATAAATCAAAGGGTATAGTTAGCGACCCAAAGCTGGTTAATGCTAATTGGTCAAACAATTATATTGCTAACTGGCTAAGCAAGTCAATTGCCAATTGGCTGCCTGATTTATGTTGGGAAATATCCTTTTTGTATATGTTAACTGCAGTTTGGGGTGGTTGGAGGCAAGTACCCATATTATTAAAACTGGCAACTTTAATAGTGATTCTAGGTTCGGAACAATTACAAGCCATTGGCATAATTCCCGGAACCGGCGACATCCTTGACATATTAGTTTATTTTATAGGATTTACTATCTTTACCGTAGTGTATTCAAATAAGCTAAGAAAAAATAAATAGCGCTAAGTATATGAGCTAATTTATCAAAGCTGATTTTGAACACTAGGCTTAAAATCATAAAGCCTCAATAACAAAGTCGTAATATAAACGTTCAAAAAATATTAGAATGAAAAATTGGATTAAAATAAGTTTATCCCTAGCGGTTATCATCGTTTATGCCGCAATAGCAACTTCTTCAGCTAAGAAAAAATATGTAGCCGTTGCACCTGCAGCACCCACTTTTACAGTGCCTAGTTATGCTTATACACCACCTGCTCATGCAAGCATAAGTGGAAATGATTTAAAAATTTTAGTCGTAGAGCCTAAGTATAATGACAAATTCAAGTATGCTGATTATCGCGTATTTAATGACTTTAAAAAGTTTATGTCTGGCGATATTAATGAATCTTTAACGACAAAAGGATATTTAGTAAGAGGTCCTTTTGAAAATTATGATGGTGCGATGTACACTGACAAAACTGAAAGTGACTTATTGTTAAATATTGAACTTGACTTTGATTTAAATGATCAAAACATAAATTGGAAAGGAACGGAGATATTGGTGTCAGGCAAAAAAAAGACAGCAGTATATACCAACATCTATAAATTAGACGGGTATTTTACATTATCAGGTAAAGTAAATATCTCTATATCAGAGCCTATTACAAAGGAAAAAATTTGGGTGAAGAATGTGCAGTTAAAACAAAGAGTTATACGAATAGCAAGCAAGAATGAATACAAGCACTTAAGAGATTACGCATTGGCATTTGAGACAGAGCCAACATTTGCGAATCCATTTATACCAGCATTAAAAGATTATTACAAGGAAATTTTAGACATTACTTGGGCTAGCTTAGATCCTAACGAATTAAATTCGCTAAAAAAGTACGTTAAAGAAATTCGGGAGAAGAAAAAGTATTAGTAAAACTAGGGTTAATAGTTTAAAACTTAGAGAACCTAATACCAAAAGTGTAAGGATACATTGACTGCAACGAAGTTGTCTTGTCAATGGTGCTGGTTAATGCAGCACTAGCATAAAACTTAATATCCCCGATACCTAATTGGAAAATACTAGCTACACGGTAGTCATTAAAATTAAAGTCTCCTTCATATTTTTTCTTACCTGATGCATCACTAATTTGTTTGTTTCTTGCATTTAACAAATAACCAACCGACAAGCCACCAGATAAAGAAATAGGTTGAAATTTCTTCAGGTTGAACGTACGTGAAATTTGCACTGGTATAGTTATATAGTTAATGAATAATTTATTCTTTTTATAAGTATTACTGCTTAAAGTAAAATAGCCTTTATCATTATTACGAATGTCAACAGCATTAGCATAATAGTAATTAAACATTTCTAAACCAACGCCATATTTTACATACCACTTATGTTTATAAAAATTTACTTTTTGTTGAACGACCCAAATATTAACATTGGTTGAATTATTTTTAGGTTGTGCTTTTTTATAATTAATTGGCAAACCAATGGACGGTTTTGAAAAGTTAACAATCTTATCATATTTTGTATAATCCATATAACCAGCAAGTCCTAAATCAAATGCAAACCATGATGTTTGAATAGCTTGATTAATTGGTTCCTTTTGTTGCTCATAATTAACTTTAATGGCTTCATAATCAAAGTTGCTAAGAATTGAAATCAAATCTTTTTTCTCTTCCCCGTTAATTTTAACAATTTTAAAATTACCGATGGTAACCGTATCGTTTGGAAGTATCGTTTTTAAGCTGTCTTGTTTAGTAGTATTCTCTTGAGCAAATCCAGAAGTCACTCCTATAGTAGTTAATAAAAAAACCAATAAAGCGTTAAGAAATATTTTCATTTATGCTAATTAAAAGTAAAATTAATTGAGTTGTGATTTATGATTTAGAAAGCTAAAATTAGTATTGAGTTTTTAACTTTTTTAGTTATTATAGTTATGTTAAGCTTGTAAATATTAAATTTTGTTTTACTAAAAAAGGCTCTGATAAAGAATTACTAATTAGCAATTGAAATTACAGTAGTGTCTAATTTTTCGTAAACGCTGTTGTTACTAATATACTCAGGAACTAATTCTTTCATTTTACGAACTAATTTCATTTCATCATTTGAAGTTGTTAAAATAACTTCTAATTCAACAGTGCACTGCTTCACTATTTCTAAAGACACATCACGCACTTTAGCAATTAAAATTTTATCGTGATAAGTTTGCGTAGTATTTTCTTCATCGTTTAATAACTCCTCATATAATTTCTCACCTGGGCGTAAACCACTGTAAGTGATGTTCACGTCAATGTTTGGAATTAAACCATATAAACGAATCATTTTTTTAGCTAAATCCGAAATGGCTACCGGCTGACCCATATCAAAAACAAAAATCTCACCACCATTACCCATACTACCTGCTTCCAATACTAATTGACAAGCTTCAGGAATAGTCATAAAATAGCGTGTGATATTTGGATGAGTAACCGTCACTGGACCACCCTTTTCAATTTGCTCTTTAAAGCGATTAATCACCGAACCGTTTGAACCTAATACATTACCAAAACGAGTGGTAATAAATTTCGTTACTAAATTATCTTCTTTTGATAATGCTTGCACATACATTTCAGCCATACGCTTACTAGCACCCATTACGTTTGTAGGGTTCACCGCTTTGTCAGTTGAAATCATTACAAAACGCTCCACATTATGCTTAATTGCTAAATCAGAAATTACTTTAACACCAATCACATTATTACGAACTGCTTCCGTAGGACAAAGTTCCATCATAGGCACATGCTTGTAAGCAGCAGCATGATAAACATATTGAGGTTTAAATTCCTCAAACAAATTATTCATTCTTGAGGGATTAGTGATGTCGGCTAAATAACTAATACAATTGACGCGACTACCATTTTCCTGTAATTCTAATTCTAAATGGTGTAAAGGAGTTTCCGCCTGGTCACATAAAATAATAAACTCAGGTGCGTATGGAATTAATTGACGCACAATTTCAGAACCAATGGAACCAGCAGCACCAGTAACTAAAATACGTTTCCCTTTAATTTGGCTACGTATTTGATTGTTATTAATGTGAATAGGATCACGCTCTAATAAATCCTCAATTTTAATAGATTGTAATTGACGGCTAGTGAATTTACCCTCCATCCATTTTTCATATGGGGGAACACTTAATACTTTGATATCATGATCCAAACAAAAATCAACAATTTCATTTTTACGCTTTGTTGGTAAAGTGTAACTAGCGATAATCAATTCATCAACAGGATTCAAGGCAACTAACTCCTTAAATGCTGTGAAAGTTATAATGGGTGCACCATTTAAATTTTTGGATCCCTTTTTCTTGTCATCATCGACAAAAGCTAATACTTGAATATTTGACTGTCCGTCGTTTTCCAAAACTCTTTGTGTTGCAACGCCTGTATCGGCTGCACCAAAAATGACAACATTCTTTTTCTTCATTTTATAGTTCTTGGCATAAGCAAATAAATACTTCACTAATACCCTATAACTAATTAGAAAAAAGAAACTCAATAATGTATATAAACCAATTACCAAATTGGAAAGGGATAATATTTGACTATAACCCAATGCTAGTGTGTTAACTACCAAAATAATAAATGACGATAAAGCCACAGCAACTCCAATACGAAAAGCATCCTGAACCCCTGTATATCTTACAATACCAGTATGTGATTTAGTAGTGGTAAATACTAAACCATTAATTAATAGAATGAAAAATATGGAGTTGATTAAATTTTCTAAATCAACCGCTTGAACGGCTACGTTTTTTTGGATTAAAATGGCAATAAATAAAGCAGTTGCCGTTGCGCCTAAATCCAGTATTAAAATTACAAATTTTGGAACAACACTAAAATTCTTAATTGTAAACATATGACTTTTAGATTCACTCAATTGGGGGCGTTGAATAGGTTAATTATTTACGCATAGTGCGTATATATTCAATTACAAAGTTAAAGAAAAGGTTGAATACAATTTATGTTACGTGAAAAATAACTAATTGCTTAATACGGTTGATTTCCAATGCATTACGCTATCTTTTAGGGCAATATTAAAGTAATTTGATGAGCGGTCATTGGATTTAAATGGTTGATATTGAATGTTTTGGGCACTACCAATATAAAAATGATCACCAAATTTTTGCCTTGTATATAGCCAAATCATGTACTCGTGAGAGTCAAACTCGGTAATAATGTCCATTTTAAGGCTATCCATTTTAGGATTGGACATTGGAATAGTACTAAACAAACTATCAAGTTGATTTTGTAAAAAGGGAGTCCATACAAAATAGTTTTCCATTCTGGATTTTTCAAAAACCGTTTTACTACCCATGGCGGCTTTAGGAGAATGAGACAAAACTCTTTTTAAATAAAATGGGTCGGCAATTATAGGTTTAGCACGGTTAAAGTAAACAGGCAAGGTTGCAATGATTAACAATAACACCATAAAACCATATTGAACTTTCTGGTTTATAATGGATAAATGCAAAATATATGCCGCACTTAATAAAAATAAAATGGTTAGCGGCAGGAATAAACGATTGTTCCAAGGACTGTATCTAATAATGGCCGAATAAATAATAAGCGTCAAGAACAGCCCAGTTAAGTAAATTACAATTGACTTTTTATTTTTTAAAGTGAAGCAGAAAGCGATCGACACACACACCATTAAAAAATGTAATAAACTTCCAGCAGAGTCTTCATTAATATGGTTGTTAATAATAAAATCCATATTATTCCAATTAGCCCCTTTATCATTAACACTAATTCCAATAATAGCGTGAACCTTATTTAATATGGTAAATAAAATATTGTTGAATGCATTCACTGGCACTGAAATAAAATCAGCAATATTTTTGAAGCAATTGGAAATGGTGTATTGTAAGGAAAGCTTACTGTTGCTCATGGATGCTGAAAAATATTCATTACCCGTTAAGCTTCCAAAGGCTTGTTGATTTCTAATTAAATACGGCGCAATGGTTATTACAGAAAGCCCAACTGCCATGATTAAGGGCGTAACTATTAATTGAATTTTTGCTTTTCCTTTAATTAAAACATTCATTAAAACAAAATATACCAAGTAGGCAATATAGGGTAATGCGAAAATTGCGACAGTGTATTTGGTTAATACGCCTAAACAAAGCGATAAAACTAAATAAAAAATAGTCCATTTATTAAGTCCATCTTCTCTAACAAATTGCAATGAAAATAATATAAATGAAAGTAAATAAAAGGAAGCAAGTAAGTCGGTTTGCGTGGTAGTGGACTGAAAAACCAATAAGGGCAAACTCAATAACATAAAATAAACCAACAGTTGACCTTTGTAATTTATTTTAACAAAGGAAAGTATTTGAGTAGCTATTAACAAAACGCCAAGTAATGAAAAATACTGTACTAAATTTAAATACCAATCATTGCCGGATAGCATGCGAAGCTGCAACAATATATACTCCGACATAGGTGGAGTGATAATTTGTCTTATTAAATTAGTTGGATAAGGATATATATTATTGTCCTGTATCCAATGTTCAATTCTAGGTAAGTGATAAGCCAGGCTGTCCCAGTTATTTGGGGGAATGAATATGGATAGTAATAACAGCGGAAATAAAATAAAAACAAC
>CANETM010000097.1 GCA_947441205.1 Bacteroidota bacterium
AGTCCAGAGGAATTAATAAATCCAGTTAGTACATTAAGTGGAAATGCACCCATTAAAAAAGAAACAACACATTGGTATTTACCTTTAAATAGACATGAACATTTTTTGCGTCAATGGTTATTGGAACAACATGCTAGCGATTGGCGACCAGCTGTAATTGGTCAATGTAAAAGTTGGATTGAAGGTGGCTTACAACCACGTGCCGTAACGCGCGATTTGGATTGGGGTGTTAAAGTACCCGTTGCAGGCGGAGATGGAAAAGTTTTATATGTATGGTTTGATGCCCCTATTGGATACATTAGCGCAACAAAACAATGGGCATTAAATAATGATAAGGATTGGAAACCTTATTGGAACGATCCTGAAACCAAGTTGGTGCATTTTATTGGCAAAGATAATATTGTATTTCATTGTATCATTTTTCCTGTAATGTTAAAATTACATGGAAATATTTTACCTGAAAATGTACCGGCGAATGAGTTCATGAATTTAGAAGGTGATAAAATGAGTACTTCGCGTGGTTGGAGTATTGAAATGGATGACTATATCAACAAATGGATTAAGAAAGAAAATGGTGGAGAATCCTTAGCGGATTGTTTACGTTTTTATTTAAACGCTATAGCACCGGAATCTAAGGACAGCGAGTTTACTTGGAAAGGTTTTCAAGATGCTGTGAATGGTGAGCTGGTAAGTATTTTCGCTAATTACGTGAATAGGACTTGGGTGTTGATGCACAAATTGACAAAAGGGAAAGTGCCCAAAATTCATACAGAATTTTTAGACGAGGAGGACAACGCATTATTGTTAGCGGTAAAAGAAACGAAAGAAAAAGTAACTGCTTTATTAGAGCAATATAAGTTTAGAGATGCCCAATTTGAAGTAGTGAATCTAGCTCGACTGGGTAATCAATACATGCAAAAAAAGGAACCTTGGATTTTAGCTAAAAATTTGGATACCGATCCTACTGCACAAGCTAAAATAGATAACTGTATGCATGGCTGTTTACAATTAAGTGCTAACCTGGCTATTTTAATAAATCCATTCCTTCCTTTCACAGCGAAAAAAATGTGTCACTTAATGAAAGTGGTTGACCGTATGTTAGAATGGGAGAACGCGGGTAAATTTGATTTATTAAAAGTGGGTTATAGCTTACGTCCACCTGAATTATTATTTAGAAAAATTGAAGATGAAGAAATCGCTGCTGAATTAGCTGAATTAAAAGCAAACGCAGAAGCTAAAAAAAATAAAATGGAAACTACCAATACAAACTCAGCTGCAGCAAGCGCAGATCAACCAAATGAAACTGGTATCGCTCCCTTAAAACCTGAAATTGTATTTGACGATTTTGGTAAAATTGATTTACGTGTGGGTACTATCGTTGAAGCAAAGAAAGTAGAGAAGGCAGATAAATTATTAGAGCTATTGGTAGACCTAGGATTTGAAAAAAGAACTATTTTATCAGGTATCGCCATGCATTTTAATCCTGAAGATATTGTAGGGAAGCAAGTTACCATTGTGGCTAATTTAGCACCCCGTAAAATGCGCGGCATTGAAAGCAAAGGAATGATTTTGATGGCCGAGGACGCACAAGGAAAATTATACTTTGTAAGCCCGAATGAAGCCATTGCATCGGGAAGCACGATTGCATAAATTTAAAATTTCGCAAGTTTGAAAATTTGCAATTTCGTATACGAAATAATAAAGGCCCCAAATTGGGGCCTTTATTATTCAAGCAAGCAATCGAAATTATACATTCTCAAAATTGAGAAAAAAAATTCTTAAGAATAACTAATACACTCTTTATTTTCCTTATCAGTATATGCTAAACCGTGTTGTTTTAAAACATCGTCTGGCACACCATTCCATTGATTTGGCACATTGCCCATATAACCTAAATCCTTTACGCCAATTTCAGAAGTATAATAACCTGTAGTTACTAAATCACGCATTTTATTAAAGAAACTTACACCTTGTGCTACTTCAGGTTTTGCTTTTTTAGGATACGCGATTTCATCTACGATACCTATTTGTTGCTCATGCGTACAACTTACAAATGATTTACCATGCTTATTAAAGCTATGTAAGTCTAACCATCTTAAGCCACCTCTAACAGGCACTTGATGCTCTGGCATATCTTTTACAATAAACTCAATGAACTCTGGCACTTTTGCTTCGGAAGCTGAACCACTTGTTGCATCTTTTGGCATAATGATATCACCTAATACAGTGATAGTAGCCATTTCATGTTCATCAAAGAAAGTTGGCTCCGCATTTACTTTTACTAAATAGTCTTTTTCTTCCTGCATTCTATCATCATCAGTTGCAACGGTAACAGTGGTTTTAGCACTTTTACAAGCTTCAACTAAGACACTTGCAGAAACAGTGCCAATGAACATGGCTTTCAGGGAACTTCTTCTATCCATAATATGTTAATTTAATAAATTATAAATTTTGTTTTTGGTCGCGTATCACTTGCTTTTAAAAATTTAAGCAAGCGCTACACTTATTTTATGATTTTAAAAATAAAATTATAAATTTTGTTTTTGTAACTGATCCAATATATACTCGGAAGTACGCATTGATAAAGCTAAAATAGTCCATGTGATATTTTTATCAGCTTGTGATGTAAACACCGATCCATCCACACAGAATAAATTTTTACAATCGTGCGCTTGACCCCAAGCATTTAATGGAGCAGTCTTTTTATCGTTACCCATTCTTACCGTACCTGCTTCATGAATAATATTTCCTGGATTTGATAAACCATAATTATTACTTGCATCATCCGAGTCACCCCATGTAATCACAGCACCCATTTCATGCATAATTTCACGGAAGGTTTCCTTCATATGCTTTGCTTGTTTGATTTCATATTCTGAATTCTTACAGTCAAAATTTAAAACAGGGATACCATATTTGTCTACTACGTTTGGATCTATTTTACAATGATTTTTAAAATCTGGGACACCTTCCCCTCTGCCACCCATACCAACTGTTGCGCCATAAAAGAAACGAACATCTTCTTTCAATGAACTACCATATCCACCTTCTTCTTTGGTTTTACCATTTACTTGGAACTTACCATTTAAGCCTTGCATACCCATGCCAAAACCATAACCAGGTTGGCTCATACCACCCCAATATTCAATATGGTATCCACGAGGAAAATCTAATTTTTTATTATCCAACCACCAAGGTGTATAAACGTGCATTCCACCCACACCGTCTTCATTGTAACGCTTACGTCCCATTAAGTTTGGAATCACACCGCCCATTGCTGCGCCTGTTGAATCGTGTAAATAGTGCCCTACTACACCACTACTATTCGCCAAACCATTTGGATGTTTTTGTGATTTTGAATTTAATAATAAACGTGCAGTTTCACAAGTACTTGCGCCTAGGATAACCACTTTAGCATTTATTTGATATTCTTGTTTGTCATTTTTATTTACATAAGAAATACCCACTGCCTTTCCTTCCTTATCAGTTAATACTTCACGTGCCATGGCACCTGTAATTAAATCAACATTGCCCGTTAATACTGCAGGACGAACTAATACTGAAGATGATGAAAAGTCGCCATACACTTTACAAGAACGATTACATTGACCACAATAAAAACATACACCACGATCATCATTTATTTTTTTAGTTAAAATTGATAAACGAGAAGGAATAACTGGGATGTTAATACCCGTCGCGGCTTTCTTAAACATCAATTCGTGTAAACGTGGTTTTGGAGGAGGTAAGAAAATGCCATCTGGATCATTTTCTAATCCTTCATTAGTTCCGTATACGCCAATTAATCTATCAATTTTATCGTAGTATGGTTTTACATCCTCGTAGCCAATTGGCCAGTCATCACCTAATCCATCAATACTATGTCTTTTAAAATCTTTAGGTCCAAAACGTAATGAAATTCGTCCCCAATGATTGGTTCTTCCACCTACCATTCTAGCTCTCCACCATTCAAACTTATCAGATCCTGCGGTTTGCGTATAAGGTTCGCCGTCAATTTCCCAGCCCCAAAAGGAAGCATCAAAATCGCCAAATGGACGCATTTTTGTACTTGCCCCGCGACGCGGTGATTCCCAGGGATTTTTTAATTGTGATGAATTTTTTGCTGGATCAAAATCAGGACCCGCTTCAAGCAAACATACTTTAAGTCCAGCTTTCGCTAAAACATATGCTGCCATACCGCCACCAGCACCTGAACCAACTATAACAGCGTCATATTTTTTAGGCGCTACTTTAACTTGAAAATCTGACATAAGGCAATCGTTTTTCTAATGTGATTTGAACTATGAATTTAACGAATTATTTAAATGCTTTGTAATTTTTTTTACGAATGTTTAAGCAAAAAAAATACCCGCTAAAAAAGCGGGTATTGAAATTTATCGTTGTTTTACAAAGGACTAGGAACAGCCCATGCTTGTTCCACAGTTTAAGCATTTGTAACAAGTACCACTACGAATGGTGATGTGACCACAAGTGCTACATGCTGGCGCATCGCTTTGCATGCTCTTAGCTGCTGCTGTTACATTGTCCATAGTACCGCCTTCATTAACTGCTGCTGCTACATTTGCCTTAGCCGCTACTGGAGTAGTTGATGCTGCAGGCGCTGTTACACGAATGCTGCTTAATTCAGGCTTTCCCACTAATGTAATATCACTAGCATCCCCTAAATTTTCAACTGTTGGTTTATCTAATACATGCACTAAATCGGTTCTTCCTAAATATTCGTATGCTAATGCACGGAATATAAAGTCAACAATGGATGTAGTTGTTTTAATATTTGGATGATCCACCATACCTGATGGTTCAAACTTAGTGAATACGAATTTATCTACGAACTCTTCTAATGGTACACCATATTGTAAGCCCACAGAAATAGAGATAGCGAAACAGTTCATTAAGCTACGAAGTGTTGAACCTTCTTTTGCTAAGTCAATGAATAATTCACCAACTGTTCCGTCATTATATTCTCCTGTTCTTAAGAATAATACTTGACCGCCAATTCTTGCTTTTTGTGTAAAGCCACGACGCTTAGCTGGTAAGGATTTGCGCTCTACGATGCGAGATAATTGACGCTTTAAAACAGTATCCGTTGAAGTAGTCATTCTCTTTTGAACTTCTTCTAATAATTCATCAACTGTTAAGTTGCTTAAGTCTACCATTTGTGATGCACCCGCTTCTACTGTTGCTTCTGCTTCAACATCAGCGTCATCAGTTTTCTTTTTCTTATCAGATTTTGTAGATAATGGTTGGCTTAATTTAGAACCATCACGGTATAAAGCATTTGCTTTTAAACCTAATTCCCAACTCATTAAATAACAGTCTGCAATTTCTTCAACAGTTGCTTCGTTTGGAAGATTAATTGTTTTTGAAATCGCACCAGATAAGAATGGTTGACATGCAGCCATCATTCTGATATGACCATGAGCGTGAATATATCTAACTCCTTTTTTACCATTTTTATTGGCACAATCAAATACTGGTAAATGTGCAGGATCTAGGTCTGGTGCACCTTCTACCGTCATAGTACCGCAAACATAATCGTTCGCTTCGTCAATTTGATCTTCATCAAATCCTAATGCTTCTAATAAATTAAAGCTCCAGTCTGCAAACACTTCTTCTTTAAATCCTAGTCTTGTTAAACAAGCATCCCCTAAAGTAAAGCGGTTAAAGATGAATCCTATTTCGAATGCAGATTTTGCTGCGCCGTTTAATTTAGTTACTTCTTCTTGTGTAAACCCTTTCGCTAATAAAGAAGCATCATTAATGTGCGGTGCACCTGTGAAGCTTGCATGACCTACTGCGAAATTTACAATCGCATCATTTTGAGCTTGTGTATAACCTAAGTTCTTTAAAGCTTGAGGTACTGATTGGTTGATGATTTTGAAATATCCACCACCAGATAACTTTTTAAATTTCACTAAAGCGAAATCTGGTTCAACACCTGTAGTATCACAATCCATTACTAAACCAATGGTTCCTGTTGGAGCAATTACAGTAGTTTGAGCATTTCTATAACCATACTTTTCTCCTAATTTAACTGCATCATCCCAAGCCTTTGTTGCAGCTTTCAATAAATAGTCAGGAGTGTATTGTGCTTTAATTCCTTGAGGTTTAATTTCAATGCCTACATAAGCATCAGCATCATAAGCAGCTGCACGGTGGTTACGCATAACACGTAACATGTCTTCCTTATTTTCTTGATATTTATCAAATGCACCTAAGAAGCTCGCCATCTCTGCTGATGTTTTGTAAGCAATACCTGTCATGATCGCAGAAATCGCACCCGCAATGCCGCGTGCTTCTTCACTATCATAAGGAATACCACTTACCATTAACATGGA
>CANETM010000098.1 GCA_947441205.1 Bacteroidota bacterium
TAATTGGGAAGCAAGTAGGAATATACCATATCATGCATATTTGGAATTATATGAATTAGATCCTGAAATTACCTACGAAAATAAATTAGTACAAGTAAGTGAATCAAAAAAAGACAGTATTCAAGCTGTCTGGGCATTAGTGGTTGGCATATTCAATCAGGAACATGAACGTATTTTTCAAAAAACATTGCTATTAGGTATCATACCCGCTCCTTCATTTGGAATAGGATATCCAAGTAATTGGGTAGTTACTACACCCAATACATTATTCCAAACTATTAGCAAAGGCATTCAACTAATTGGTAAGGATATTGATAATATGGATTTTCTGGAAGCAACGGTTCCGCAATCAGCCTTTGCAACTGATAATTACTGGATGCCAGCAATTCATAATCAACCCCGAATTATGTTTGATACAAGTAGTAAGTTTATTAGTTATGTAAGTAGTTCGGGATTGCAACTATTACGTGTACCCGCTGCAAAACTTATTAAAATAGATTTGAAAAATAAAGACATCAACTATCCCTATTCGAATTTGATCAACTCTATTAAAAAAACAAGAACTAGTATAAATAGTAAAGAATATTATAAAGTCATTCAACCACTCAGGGATGTTTATGCAAATAAGGATTATACTTTAAATGCCAATCTTGAATTCAA
Organism: Bacteroidota bacterium; assembly: GCA_947441205.1. Classification (GTDB taxonomy): domain Bacteria; phylum Bacteroidota; class Bacteroidia; order Chitinophagales; family Chitinophagaceae; genus Sediminibacterium. The sequence goes on from CANETM010000098.1 coordinate 661, forward strand.
TGCCAATATCAATAATGATGGCGAAATCATACAAAAATCCGCACTACAGTTTTTGTCCGACATTCCTAATATAATATATGACGGAAAAGACAGTATTGGCTTTTTTACCGTGCGTGACGGGGTTACTGAAAAGGATAAATTTTACTACCCTCATAAAATTTATAACGGCTATGATTCATCAAAACAGTTTGAAATTATTGATAAAGTAAATGCTTTACCAATTTGGCATAGTAGTGTTATTTCAGGTAAAATTTATGGACAGGATTTTTCAATTCAATTTGACAATGATCAAAAGTTAAAAACAATATTGTTAGACAATAAAATTGTCATGGTTATTGAAGGAAGTAAAAAACCAAAACAAATGATTAATTTATCCAATGCTAATAATAACATAAATAATTTATTATTATTAATGGCATATGGCGAATTATTTCAAAGCCCAAATTAATTTATTTTTATATAATGAGAATTGTAAGCTATAATGTAAATGGGATTCGTGCAGCCATTAAAAAAGGTTTAATTGACTGGTTAATAGCATATCCTATTGACGTGTTTTGTGTTCAAGAAACCAAGGCAACTGCTAATGATATTGACTTAAATTTATTTACTGCATTAGGCTATCATGTAGCATGGTATCCTGCTCAAAAAAAAGGTTATAGCGGGGTCGCTATATTTAGCAAGAAAAAACCTAGTCAAATAGTATATGGTAGTGGATATGAAATGAGTGATTATGAGGGAAGGGTTGTACGAGTTGACATTGACGACCTTACCATTGTAAATACCTACTTCCCTTCCGGTACAAGTGGCGATGAACGTCAAAATTATAAATACCAATGGTTAGCCGAGTTTTATAGTTGGATTGAGGATTTAAAAAAAGATAGACCCAATATTATAGTTGCTGGTGATTATAATATCGCACATTGTGATATTGACATTCATGATCCAAAAGGAAATAAAAAATCTTCCGGATTTTTACCCGAAGAAAAACAATGGATGGATAAGTTTATGGCTGCAGGTTGGATTGACAGCTATAGACATATTAACCCAACAACAACGGGTGCCTATTCCTGGTGGAGTCAACGTTTTCCATCCGTAAGACTGAACAATAAGGGTTGGAGAATTGATTATTTATGTACGACAAGTGAATTGAAAAATTGGATTAAATCAGCAACCATTTTACCCATGGTAAAACATAGTGATCACTGCCCAATTGAATTAGAATTAAAAAAATAATTGAATCATGTACGTTTACAATATTAGTTTTCAAATAGACCCAAACCAGCAGGAACAATGGTTAGAATGGATGAAAAGTAAGCTTATACCCATGGTTGAATCAACGCATTGTTTTGAAGACCACAAATTTTATGAAATAAACGTGTTGGAAGACCAAGCACCAACTTATACCCTTCAACTATTCACTTCCAATGAAGCAGAAATGGAAAATTACCAACTAAACCTAGGGCCATCTATTATGGATGAGGTTCAAAATACCTGGGGAAATCAATGTTTTCACTTTATTACGACAATGAAAATTGTGAATTGATTGTGGATAGTTTATTCTTTGCAAACCCTTAGCAGGCTTAGTTTTCAGCAGTTATTGTTACGAAATCCTTTACCAGTAAGGCTTTCAGGAATTTTAAAAAGTATATGATATAAATCAATTGCACCAAATAACGGGTCAAAAGCTTACTATTTAAGGGTTTTGGTGGAAAAATAAAAACAAAAATAAATGGTAAAATATTTTTTCGTTTCATAAAACCTAATAAATTTGTCATATCGTTTAAAACTATAAAAAACACATTTATGAACAAAGCAGAATTAATCGCACACATCGCGGACAGCGCAGAGTTAACAAAAACATCAGCAAATGCAGCTTTAGATGCATTTATCGAAGCAGTAACTAAATCTTTGAAAAAAGGTGATAAAGTAACTTTAGTAGGTTTTGGTACTTTTTCAGTATCTAAGCGTGCTGCAAGAACTGGCCGTAACCCACAAACTGGCGCTACGATCAAAATTAAAGCTAAGAAAGTTGCTAAATTCAAGGCTGGTAAAGAATTAAGCGGAAAATTATAGTCTGAAATTTATTTCAGTAAAAACCCCCTAATGTCAGGGGGTTTTTTTATTTTTGCTATCCAATCACTAAATAAAATTTAAATATCATGGGTAGAGGAGATAAAAAAACAGCAAAAGGAAAAAGAACAATTGGTTCGTTTGGTAAAAGCAGACCGCACAAAATTGCCAAATCAAAGAAAGCTACTAAAGCAAGCGCTTAAGCTTTTCTAGACAATTTATAAGATTCCCCGAACCTACACAGTATGTTCGGGTTTTTTTATATTAATTTTGCATATCATGAAGAGATTTATATTACTTACGGTGTTGTTGGTTGTAACAGCTAGCTTGTATGCACAATGCTCTATTTGCACTAAAACGGCAAGCCAAATGGGTGAAGATGCAGGAAAGGGCTTCAACCTGGGCACTATTTACCTTGCGGCAATGCCTTTTACCATTATTGGTTATATCGCCTTTAAATGGTGGAAGAACGAGAAACAAGGTTAATTCATTTGTTTGTCTACACTCAATTGTAAGAATTGGCCCTTAAATATTTGAAAGGCAATTACTACCCACACTATAAAGCATCCAACTACCTTTAGTGCATACGGCACCATCACATAATTTCTTAAATAAGGTGTGAATAAATCAGAATAGGAGAAGCTTGAAAAAAAGATGGATACGATAAATATGATGTTGTTCCATTTTGTTTTTTCTTGTAATACATACCATAAACAAATTGCGGGTACGCCAATAATATAGGTTGGTGACTCAGTACCCGTATTAAATACAATAATAAACAGCAATACCGAACATAAAATATAAAGTCGGTAAATTGGGTTGGTGAAGTATTTATATTGTAAATATTGAGCTCCAAAAACCAATAAACCTGGAATAATAAATAACCATTTATTCAGATTAGGTAAATTAAACACCCGCTTCACCATTCCCTGGATGGTAACATCAACCATGTTATGATACATGTCTTTTGTCATATCAAAATTTGACTTTAAAGCTAATGCTTCGGCCCAGTCCTTATAAGATTGAATTAAAAAACTAGGACTTGTTGCCAACAATGGAATTAATAGTAACACAACAAACCAAAATAATAATGATAAAATAAATGTTTTTTTATGCTTGCTGAAAAAGAAAAATGCAACCCCTGTGATGCTATACAATTTTATAAAAAATCCCAACATAATCATTGCTGATGATTTTATTTCCTTTTGCTTAATGGCGTAAACAAATGATAATATGATAGTTGCTGCCATAATCCCGTTGCTTTGTAAATTAGAAGCCGCATTCATCATTTCATTAGCCGATAAAATGAGTATGAAGTTTTGTTTTTGGGCGCTAATAGGCAATTGTCTTATGGCGTAATAAAGTATACCAGCATCTAAAATTCCCCATGCAAATGCACCTAATTGGGTAGGCAAAAATGAAAATGGAACGACTAAAACTGCAAAACTCGGACTGTAATAATAATGATCCCAGTATTGCGAAATGTACTCAACATATAAATTGGTTTCATGTATTAAATGAAAATAAGATTGTCTAAAAATGATAAAATTATTATAAGCATGATTGTTTAATGCAGCCATCAATGCTATTGTTACTAAACCAAACCAAATACTCGCAGCAATATTATTATTAGCTACTAATTTATTTCCAAAATTTTTAAGATTCATGATAGGTTTTTATAACAGTTAATAACTCCGAAATGCCAGCGCCTGTATTGGCAACAGTTTGCACTACATTTGTTTTAATGCCAACTCGTTGCGAAAGCGCATTGTGTAAATGATTGACAAACTGTTCTGCATCAGGACGGTCGGCTTTATTGACAACAAAAATATTAGCAACTTCAAATAAGCCTGATTTCATCATTTGAATTTCATCCCCAGCTTCTGGAACTAATACTAAAATAGTGGGATACGCAACTTGTGCGACCTGCACCTCTGACTGCCCTACTCCAACGGTTTCTAAAATAATATAATCAAACCCAACCGACTGAATTAATTTAACAATTTCTGAAATCGGTTTATTTAAGCCTCCTAAATGCCCCCTATTGGCCAGCGAACGAATGTATACTAATGAATTTAAGTACCATTCCCTCATTCTGATTCTATCTCCTAATAAAGCACCATTATGAATAACCGAACTTGGGTCAACCGACAATACAGCTACTTTTTTACCTTCCTCAACCAAAGCAGCAATCAATTTTGAAATCAAGGTGCTTTTTCCAGCGCCTGGAGGTCCTGTAATACCAATTACAGGAATAGCTTTTGGTTGCATGTCATTTGACAATACCTGCTCATTGTTGGTATTGTTTTCAATTTGAGAAATTGCCCTGGCAAGCAATAAAAAATTGCCTTCCATTACACCCTTATGAATATTTTCAATTTGAATCATTCCTCTAAATTAAATAAGATTATAATTTTTATACTCGCCAATCTTAAATCCTAAAATGTCTTCAATAGGTTGTATAAACCTATCTTTCAATTTCCATTTTGCTTTACTTTTATCAAAAGTATATTCCCAATTTTGATGACTCACTTTATCCATCATATAACAAGGGTGTGTGCCTTTAAATAAAATTACTCTATCAACATTATTCCAATCATAATTGTCTTTAGTTAATTGCTTTTCTACTGCTTCTTTATCATGATATTGTTCGCCAAACATTTGCGCTTTTTTCCTGAAGGAAACCGGCGGCCTCACACCATTATAGTGGTAAACAGTTGCATCTACTAATTTAACACGTAGCTTCTCCCCTTTATCAGTGCCATTTTGATAACTTTCAATAGATTTATACTTTCTAAATCCTTGCGAGTCTCTATAAGATCTTGCTCCTAAATTATTTCTAAAAATACGCACTTCAAAATTGTGTACCCTTCTTGTATTTCGATAATAATTGTACCCACCCCAAAAATGTAAAAAAGGTAAAATAAAGCCATCTACATGGCTATCCCCATCATACTTTTCAATTGCATTTTTTATATTATTAATTTGATTTTCATGAATCACTTCGTCTGCTTGAATATGAAACGCCCAGTCACCGGTAATTTGATCCAAGGCTATATTGGTTTGTTGTGCAAAAATTTGACCACCGGTTTTTAAATTTGAATCCCAAATAGTATCTATAATTTTAATTTTATCTGAATTTAAATTAAGAATCGCTTCTTTAGTGCCGTCTGTAGAATCACCTACTGCAATAATAAATTCATCACAAATAGGAAGGGCCGATTGTATGGCTTCTAAAAAAGGAACTCCATAGTCAAATCCGTTTCTCACATAACTAAAGCCAGAAATTTTCATTACAATATTTTTTCTACTTCAAATAACCGAAATCTTTTGCAACTTGCCTATAGTTTTAAGTAAACTTTGATACAAAGGGTTTAATTTTGTGCCTGAATTAAGTTTATGACAACTAGCATTTGTTTTGATTTTGGAAATACCCGTATGAAAGCTGCCATATTTAATAATCATGAATTATTAGAAGTGGTTGTTTTTAACGAGGGTAATTTGATAGAAATAGATGCGGTTTTAGAAAAATTCAAGCCCCAAAAAACTATTTTATCATCTGTAATTCATCA